>JANMSG010000291.1:0-19984 GCA_031389065.1 Acidobacteriota bacterium
AAATAGCGACGCGCGCAGGTCTCACTGATCAGAGCGACTTTTGGCGCCGTTTCATTATCCCGGTCGGTGAAGATTCGCCCGCCACGAAGTTGTATCCCCAGCGTACGGAAATACTCTGAGCTGACGGAATTGACCCAGGCGACAGGCTGCTCGTTCGGCAAGGGCTTCGGGCGGCCCTCGATGACAAAATTATTGTCGCTATCGAAGCCAGCCAATGGCAGAGAGGAAATGGCTCCGGCTGACTGTATGCCGGGCAGAGTTGACAGTCGTTCGAGCAATTGCTGGTGAAAGGCGCGGACTTGTGGATTTGGGTAAGCTGCCAGCGGTAAACTAACGACCGCCGTCAATACGTTTGTTGGATTGTAGCCGGGATCAACGCGCTGCAAATTGATGAAGCTTTTCATCAGCAAGCCAGCCCCAACCAGCAACATCAATGCCAGCGCGGTTTCCGCCACTACCAGCGCGCCGAGTGTGCGGCGACTGCCTTTTGCTCGCGGCGCGCCTTTACTGCTGTCTTTGAGTGATTGGCTCAGATTCGTACGAGAAATTTGCCAACTTGGAGCCAATCCAAAAAAGACTCCGGTCAGCAATGTGATGCCAAAGGTCAAGAGTAAGGCGCGATGATCCAAGACAATTTCATCGAGTCGCGGCGTGCCCTGCGGTGCCAGTGCGACAATTAAATCCAACAGCCAATAAGCCGCCATTAAACCAACCACACTGCCAAGCGAAGCCAGCAAAATGCCTTCAGCAAGCAATTGCCGGACAATACGCCAGTGCCCAGCGCCTAGCGAGGCGCGTACCGCCATCTCTTTTTCGCGTGCTGTTGCTTGCGCTAATAACAAATTGACAACATTGACGCACGCAATCAACAGTACGAACGCGACCGCCACCAGCAGTAAAATCACTGGCGCGCTCGTAGCCCCGACAATGAAGTCTTGCAGCGGCAAGAGGGTTACGCCGACTTTCGCATTGGTCTCCGGGAATTGCTCTTCGATGCGGGCGGCAATTGTTTCGAGTTCGGCGCGAGCCTGGGTTTCGCTCACGCCATCTTTCAGCCGCGCCATTACCCGAATTGTGATACATCCGCGTTGACATCCTGTGCTCAGAACCGGGCGAATCGGTCGCCAGATTTCGGCGTTGCCGATGATTGGGAATTTGAATCCCGCAGGCATAACGGCGAGAACGGTCCGACTTTCGCCATTGAGCGAAATGGTTTTGCCGACTAGCTGAGGGTCTGCGCCAAAGCGCCGCTGCCACAGGCCGTAACTGATGATGACTTTGCTCTCGACCCCAGGTTGATCATCTTGTGGCAAAAATGCCTGCCCCAGTAAAGGTTTGACCCCAAGCATGTCAAACACATTGTGCGAAACCAGCACGCCGGTCAATTGTTCCGGCTCGCCTTGTCCGGCTGGGTCCGTCAGGGTTGGCAGCCAACCCTGATAGGCTACGACCTGGTCAAACGATTGCGCCTGATCGCGCCAGTCTTCAAAGCCCGTAGGTGAAGTCCATTCGGTTTCCGGCCCGCCGCTCGCCTGATGGTTCTCCCAAATCGTCATCAAACGCTGGGCGTTGGGATAAGCGAGAGGACGCAGAATCAGCGAATTGACCACACTGAAAATGGCTGTGTTGGCGCCAATGCCGAGCGCCAGCGTAATCACCGCAACTAAGGTGAAGCCCGGTTTTTTTATCAACATTCGCGCCCCGTAGCGCAAGTCCTGCCAAAAGCTTTGCATCATTCGCCTCATTCTAATTTTGGATTTTAGATTTTAGATTTTGGATTCAGTGGTTGCCGCAAATCGCCTTCATCTTGGCGATTGCGAACCCAGAGAATGCAAATCAGGAAACCTCTTACCTATCAATCCAAAATCTAAAATCTAAAATCGAGTTACTCACTCCGCAACGCCACAATCGGATCAAGCCCTGCTGCGCGCCGCGCCGGAAGGTAGATGGAAATCACCGCCACGATTGCGAGCAGGCACACGGATGCAATGAAGACGAGCGGGTCGTGCGCCTTCACCTCGAACAACAGTGTCTCTACCAATCGCGCCAGAAAGAAAGCTGCAACTAAGCCAACTGCGATACCGAGGATTGATAGTTTCATACCGCCGCTTAGAACTAACCCAATGATATCGCGGCGTGTCGCTCCCAAGGCGGAGCGTATACTGAGTTCGCGGGCGCGTTGTCCAACGGCGTAGGACATCACGCCATAAATACCGATGCACGCGAGACTGATGGCGACGAGGGCAAACAGCCCCAATAAAATCAGCGTCGCGCGTTGGCGGGCAAGCGAATTGTTGACGGCTTCTGCCAGTGTGCGGACGTTGGCGATGGGTTGCTCGGAGTCGGCGTCGAGAATGGTTTTCCGCACCGTTTCGACCAGCGCGGCGGGCAGCAACGACGATCGCACCACCATGCTGGAAGTCGGATACGCGGCCTGTACGCGAGCGCCATAAACACGCGGACGTGGATTTTGGTTAATCGCTCCGTGTCGCACGGGCGTGACAATGCCGACGATTTCCCAGAGCTTGTCACGCAGCCTGAGTTGTTGGCCGAGCGGGTCTTCGTTGGGGAAAAGCGTTTGTGCGACGCTGGCATCAATGACCAAAACCCGTGGCGCATTCGGAAGATTATCGGCGGGCGTAATGACGCGGCCACGCTGAAGCTTGATGCCCATCGCCGCAAAATAATTTCCGCTGACAAAACTATCGCCAACGCCAATCGAATTGCTCTGCGCTTGATCGGCACGCCGAAGCGGGTTGCCGTTATCACCATTGCTTAAGGGCAGATTGGTGATCGCGCCCACGGCTTCGACACCGGGCAAGGCGGCGATGCGGCCGTGCAGTTCTTGCAGGAAGCGCTGTTGCTCTTCGGCTTTCGGATATTTGGTTTTGGAAAAGGAGAGATCGAAGGCCAGCGCCTGGCTGGGATTGAAGCCGGGGTCGGTATCCAACAGCCGCATGAAGCTGCGCAGGAACAAGCCCGCGCCAATGAGCAAGACCAGTGTGAAGGCGAACTCCGCGACGATCAGCACAGCTTGCGAGCGCCGTTTGGAAGCCGATTGCGAACCGCGATCCGACTCTTTCAAAACGTGATTCAAGTCCGGCTTGCTGGCACGAATCGCGGGCAATAGTCCGAACAAAATCCCACAGCCACACGCCGCCAGAATCGAAAACGCCAGCACGTTGAAATCCATTTCAGGATGCAGGATTTGCGGCACCATGCCGGCCAACAGGCTGGTAAGCAGCGTGATGCCAAAGGCCGCCAGCATTAAGCCCAGCACACCTCCCAAGCCCGCCAGCAGCAAACTTTCGATGAGCAGTTGCCGAATGATCCGGCCTGCACTCGCACCCAGCGCACTGCGAATCGCCATCTCTCTGGCACGCGCATTCCCACGCGCCAGCAGCAGATTGGCAACATTGGCGCAGGCAATCAATAACACCAATCCCACCGTCCCCAGCAAAATCAGTAGCGTCGGACGAATGTCGCCCGTCAAATCTTTTTGCAGCGGCGTGACTTCCAGGCCCCAGTCTTTTTTGAAGGACGGATATTCGGCAGCGAGTTGTTGGCGGATGCCGCGCAGCTCGGCTTGCGCTTGGGTCGCCATCACGCCCGCAGCCATGCGCCCCTGCACGCTGCAACAGTGATAGCTACGCACCCACTTCACCGTGTCAGAATCCACGTCAACGACGAACGGAATGATAAACGAAGCTTCTTCGCTCAGCATCGTGCTGGGCGGCAACACGCCAATCACCGTGTAAGCAAGCTGGTTCAGCGTGATGGTTTGCCCGACTATGTTGGGGTCTGCGCCAAAACGCCGCTGCCAAAACGGATGCGTCAAGACGACGACTTGATTGTTGCCGCCTTGGGCATCTTCGCCCGCCAGAAATCCGCGCCCCAAGAGCGGCGTGACGCCCAACACCGAAAGGTATTCGGTCGTGACCTGCAACCCTTGAAGGTGTTCGGGAACACTTCCGCCCGTGAGGTTGAGGCGGATGCCCTTGATAAGCGTGAGGTGCGCAAACTTAGAACTGTTTGCGCGCCAGTCTTTGAATACGCCAGCCGAAACGCTATTGCGCGAGCCATTCGACACCGTCTCCCAAACGCTGACCAACTCGTCAGCCTCGGGATAGGGCAGCGCCTTTATCAACACCGAATTGATCACACTGAAAATCGCCGTATTGGCTCCAATGCCGAGCGCCAGCGTCAGCACAGCCACAGCCGTGAAGCCGGGGTTCTTGCGTAACATTCGCACACCGTAGCGTAAATCTTGCCAAAAGCTTTGCATCATTCACCTATTTCTTTAGAAGGCAGTAAACAGTAGGCAGTAGGCAGTTTAAGAATTGAGAAGCAGTAGGCAGTTACTGTCACTTCCTACCTGCATACAATCCTTTAATAATTATCAAAGATGAATCTTTTACTGCCTACTGCCTACTGCTTACTGCCTACTGCTTATTCGTATCTGAGCGCAATCATCGGATCTACTTTTGTGGCGCGCAGCGCCGGCACGAAACAGGCTACGAGAGCCACTCCCATCAAAATCAGCGGCACAGAAACGAAGGTCAGCAGGTCGGTTGCGCTCACCCCAAACAACAGATTTTGCATCACTCGTGTGAGCGCAAAAGCGCCGCCAAGCCCTATGACAATGCCTATGAATGCCATCTTCATGCCATTGGCGATGACCATCTTCATGACGTTTCCGGTTTGCGCGCCGAGCGCCATGCGGATGCCGATTTCGTGTGTGCGCTGAGTGACCGCGTAAGACATCACCCCGTAAACGCCTACCAGAGCGAGGATCAAAGCGACGCCCGCGAAGATGCTCAGAAGAGTCAAGTTCAGGCGCTCTGAAGCAATCGATTCGGACTTGATTTCATCCATCGTGCGGATTTCATAAACCGGCTGGTTTGGATCAACTGCGAGAATCTGCTGTCGCGCGGCGGCGACCATCTGCGAGGGCTCTATGGAGCTTTTGATGATTACAGTCATACCGCTTGCAGGAACTTGAAAGAAGGGGAAATAGCCTTGTACGCGATTTGAATCCGTATTCAAGCCTTCCATTTTCACGCGACCAACGATGCCGACTACCTCTATAAGAGGACCTTTATCGCCGCCAAGCCGTATATGTTTGCCGACAGCCTCTTCATTGGGCCAATAGCGACGGGCAAACTCTTCATCAATAATCATGGCGTTGAGGCCTGCCATACTGATTTCATCGGCAGTCTTGCCGCGCGTCTTCTCTTCGGTCACGTGAGAGCGATTGTCCTGTTCGGTAAAGTAACGACCTTTGACGAGTTTAATGCCCATCGCCTTAAAATAATCAGGACTGGCAAGACAGGCTTCCATCAAAGGCGATTTACCCGGCTCGGGGGGCGGTTGCCCCTCAACGAGAAATGAAGTCTGCCAACCGTTATTGCCAAGCGGCAGACCACTCGCCATACCTACATTTTTGACTCCGGGCAAGGCTTGAATGTTTTGCAGAGCCTGGCGGAAAAAATTGATTTGCTGCTCATCCTTCGCATACTTCTTTTGCGGTAGTGAAACGCTGAAACTCAAAAGACTGTCATAAGAAAAGCCCGGATTCACTTGTTGCAGTTGATAGAAACTGCGAATCAACAAGCCTGCTCCGACCAACAACACCAGGGTGGTGGCGATTTCGACAACGACAAGACTGCTGCGCACCCATTGATGACGCCCTGAGTTGCCGCGCCCGGTCTCTTTGAGGGTTTCATGAACGTCAAATCTGGTGGCCTGTATCGCCGGAACAATGCCAAAGATGAGCCCCGTCAGAAATGAAATTCCCATGGTGAAAGCCAGCACACCAATATCGAGATTGATTTCACGGGCGCGCGGTATATCGTTCGGGCTGATGGCGAGAATCAAATCTATGCCCCATTGGGCTAAGAGCAGCCCTATGCTGCCGCCGATCAAAGAGAGCAATACGCTTTCCGTGAGGAGTTGTCGAATGATGCGCCAGCGCGAGGCGCCGAGCGCCAGACGAACGGCGATCTCTTTTTGCCGGGAGGTGGCGCGCGCCAGCAGCAAATTGGCGACGTTGGCGCAGGCAATGAGCAGCACAAGCCCTACGGCGCCAAGTAAAATCCATAAGGCGGGTCGTATATCGCGCACATAATTTTCTATCAAAGGAGTGATGGTGACGCGATTCCCTGTATTGGAGTCCGGGTAGCGTTGCTCAAGACCTTCGGCAACGGTATCCATATCGGCGCGCGCCTGCTCAACCGTAACACCTGGTTTGAGTCTGGCAACGCCATACAGACCGGGATGATTGCCGCGCTGTTTCCAGCTCTCCTGATCGGAAAGCGGTGCCACGGGAACCCACAGTTCGACGCGGCTGGGGAAAAGAAACTTCTGTGGCATGACGCCTATGACCGTATAGCTGCGATCATTGAGCGAGATGGTTTGATCGACGATCTTTTCGTCGCCACCAAAACGCCTCTGCCATAAACCGTAACTCAAGACGACAACCGGATCGCCTCCGGGTTTGTCTTCGTCACTCGTAAAGACTCGTCCTTTGGCAGGATTGACTTTCAGGACGGTGAACAGCTCTGCCGATGCCTGTGCGGCAACCAGCCTTTCCGGTTCGCCAATGCCTGTCAGGTTATAGCTGGCTCGATTATAGACAGCGATCTGATCGAAGGTTTGATTTTGCGCTTTCCAATCGGTGAAGTTCGGATAAGAGATGGACATTCCATCCATTTGCTGACCGCGTTCTGATAGAGCCATCAATTTGTCAGATTCATCATAGGGCAGAGGGCGCAGCAAAATGCCGTTGACAACGCTGAAAATAGCGCTATTTGCACCGATCCCCAGAGCCAGAGCGATTACGGCGACTACGGTAAACAAGGGTTGCTTAAAAAGCATTCTCGCGCCATAACGCAAGTCTTGCCAGAAAGTCATGGGGGTCCTCCTACTGGTTAGAGAAAGCAGTTTTAGGATGGCTTCTTTATAACTGTGGCTGGGTAGATAAGCAGTAAGGCAAACGTAAAAAGGGAAAGCCAATTACAGATTTGAGTTTACCTTTATTGATAGATCCAAAAACTTTTGCTTAGCTGCTTACTTTCAATTATAGAAGCGAGAAGAGTCGCGCCATCTCTTTGTAGGTTAAGCGCGCGGCTACCTCTCTGTTTACGCATTCTGTACCAAATCTTCTTCTTCGACGACGCGGCCATCGAACAGGTGTATGTTTTTGTCTGCGTGGCGAGCATATCGCGGATCGTGCGTAACCATACAAATGGTCGCGCCACCTCTGTGCAATTCGCGCAGCAAATCCATCACCGCTTCACCATTTGTGGAATCAAGATTTCCCGTAGGTTCGTCGGCAAGCAAGATCGCCGGGTCGCCGGCAACGGCTCGCGCCACGGCGACGCGCTGCTGTTGACCGCCCGATAATTGCGAAGGCAGATGTTTCGCCCGGTGCGCCATGCCGACTCTTTCAAGCGCATCCAGGACACGCTTTTTGCGTTCGGCAGCTTTAATGCCGCGATAGGTGAGCGGCAATTCTACGTTTTCAAAAACCGTCAGGTCGCCGATCAAATTGAAACTCTGGAAAATGAAGCCGACTTCGCGGTTGCGTATGCGGGCTCGTTCGCTCATCGGCAAATCGGAAACGGCGTGTCCGTTGAGCCAGTAATCGCCATCCGACGGTGAATCGAGCAATCCCAGAATCGACAGCAAGGTTGATTTGCCGCATCCCGAAGGCCCGGATATTGATATATATTCGCCTTTATTGATTTCCAGGTGTATGCCTGCCAGGGCGTGGGTCTCTACTTCATCCGTGTAAAAGATTTTTTTCACGTCGGTTAGATGGATAAGCGGATGATCCGTTGAACTCATTTTTTCTCCTCATTCATTTGAGATTTAAAAATCAAGGTTTACGCTTTTAGGAAAGTTAGTGACAAATGATGAAGTTTGGTCGCAAGATTTTTTCTCGCCCATCATTTACCACTTCTCAAATCCTAAATCTTCTTCTTCAATTCAATCGAATGTGATTGGTGTTGTCGTAGTTGGCGGTGTCGGACAAAATCACCACATCGCCTTCCTTTAAGCCTTCGATAACCTCAATCGTGGTTACCGAACTGCGCCCCAGCGTCACCGTTTGGCGAACTGCGCTCTTGCCGCCGTCTTCGAGTTTGAACAGGCTGACTTTGCTGTGATCTTTCCCTTGAACCGGGCGATTGACATACAAAATATTTTCGAGCCGTTCGATTTCAACCGTGCCATCCACATTCATATCGGGACGCGCTCCTTTGGGCAGTTCTCCTTCAAGCGATACATCAACGGCGACCGTGCCGTTTAGCGAGGCCGGGTCTATACGCATAACTTTGCCTTGAACAACACCGTTGCGGGTGTCAATGGCTACCGGTTGACCGAGCGCAATATCTTTCACCTGGGTTTCATTAATCCTCAATTCGGCTTTCAATCTGGCAGGGTCTGCGACGCGGGCGAGATTGGTTCCCGCTGTGACCTGTTGCCCGACCTGCACCTGCACCACTTGCAACACGCCGTTGATTCCGGCGCGAACATTAAGAGATTCGACTTGACTGCGACGCAATTGATAAAGCGCGCGGCGTTGATCGAGTTGCGCCTGTTGCGCGGCGAGTTGGGTTCTCACTTCTTCGCCAAAGATACTCAAACGCTTCTTCTCGATTTCAAAGCGCGTCGCTAATTCCTCGGCTCGTACTTTTGAGGTCTTCCAGATGATTTCGGAAAGCAGTCCTTGTTTGTAAAGCGTTTCGTTTACTTCGGCCTGCATCTTGGCTTGGCTGAAATCCGATTGCACGGTCGCCGCCCCTGCCTTTTGGTCAAGCGCCTGTCTTTCCAGTCGAACTTTCAAACTGGCGTAATCGGCTTCGCCGGCTTGCAGTTGCGAACCGGCTTCCATTGTCGATTGCTCAAGCTGTGGGTTGCTCAATTTCATTAACACCGTGTCGGTTCTGACCTCGGTGCCAGGCTTGATGGGTATCTCTTCGACTCGACCTTCGCTGTTGGCTGGAATCCAGCGAATATCTTCAGGCACGAGGGTTCCCAGTCCACGTACCTGACGCAGCATCGAGCCGCGTTTTACTTTGTCGGTCAAGATCGTCGAAGCCTCTACGCTTGGAGAAGCAGGTTTGAGGCGCGAGACGCCAAACGTGATTAAGCCAATGGTAGCGATGAGAGTCGCCCCCAAAATAATCCTCTTTACGAGGCGTTTGCGAGAAGATGATTTACGTTGTATGTCCATAATTTCCCCTTAGCTATATGAAATTCATGTGCCAGCGCGTTTTCAAGAACTTATCTGCAAAAATGAAAGGAGTTACGAAAAAGCCTCGGGGGGTTAGAGGGAATTTGTTGTTTCAGTTTTGGGATTACCTTGTTCGCTACCGGACACTAATGATTAGCTTGTTCCAATTTTGGGATTGCTGCCTTCGTCGGAAAGCAAAATCAATCGGGCAAGAGGACTGGTATGTGTTAGGATGCCGGAACTGCCAGCTTGATTTGTTTGGTAACTGACCCTAAGATTCGGCGCGTATAGGAATTTGCAAAGTCGTTAGGACTTACGCGGGTAATGTACCGTAGGTTGTCCAACCTGCGGCTGATGAGGGTCAACACAGTTTTTGGGAGCACCACATGGCTTGCAAACCAAGACCGCAGCAGACTAGACAGTCTACTGTACATTTCTTACGAAAGTCCCAGTAGTCTTTAGTTTAATTCGATCCATAACAACTCAAAAGAGGTTATCTTTATGAAACGATTCTTCATCGCCTTCGTGTTGGTTTTTCTAACTCTTTCCGTCTCCGCATTGGCGCAAGAGAAAAGCCTGGCGGCACGTCTTTTAGGGCTGCAAAAGATAGACGGCTACATGCCGATTTATTGGGACGCAGCCAACGGCAAGATGTTTATGGAAATCTCGCGCTTCAAAACCGAGTTCCTTTATCAAATCTCTTTACCCACAGGCGTAGGGTCAAATCCCATAGGCCTGGATAGAGGGCAATTAGGCCGCACCCACATCGTCTTTTTCGAGCGCGTCGGGCAGAAAGTTTTGATGATTCAGCCGAATTACGAATATCGCGCCATCACTACCGATGCAGCCGAACGCCGCGCCGTCGAAGAGTCTTTTGCGCGTTCCGTTTTATGGGGCTTCAAAGTTGAAGCCGTAGAAGGCGACAGAGTGTTAGTTGACGCGACCAATTTCTTTTTGCGCGATGCGCACGGCGTGGTTGATCGGCTCAGACAAGGGCGACAAGGCACTTATCGAATGGATGAATCGCGCAGCGCTTTTTACTTGCCGCGCACCAAAGGCTTTCCGAAAAATACCGAAGTCGAAGTGATGTTGACCCTGACTACGGATGCCGACATTGGCCCGCTGGTGCGCAGCACTGTGCCAACGCCGCAAGCCATTTCCGTGCGCCAGCATTATTCGCTTGTCGAATTACCCGATGACAACTACAAGCCGCGCAAGCTGGACCCGCGCGTTGGCGTCAACGGCATAGATTTTCACGACTACGCTTCGCCCATCACGGAGCCTATAGATAAACATTGGATCAGTCGTCATCGCCTCGAAAAGAAAGACCCGAATGCGGCTATGTCGGAACCTGTCAAACCAATTGTTTATTATGTTGACAACGGCACCCCTGAACCGATTCGCAGTGCCCTCATTGAAGGCGCGGCATGGTGGAATCAAGCCTTTGAAGCCGCTGGATTCAAAAACGGTTTTCAAGTGAAAGTGCTTCCCGAAGACGCAGACCCTATGGACATTCGCTATAACATGATTAATTGGGTACATCGCTCGACGCGCGGCTGGTCTTATGGCGCAAGCGTGCAAGACCCGCGCACCGGCGAAATCATCAAAGGCAATGTCACCTTAGGCTCTTTGCGCGTGCGACAAGATTATATGATTGGCACAGGGCTGGTCTCGACTTATAGAAACAACGGACAAGGCGAAGGTTTTACTGTAGGCGAAGAATTTTTCGGCGAGCTGTGCGAGGCTGCCGCCTCAGTGGATGCCGAATACCTTGCGACGCTTGACGCGGCGACAGATTCAGAAGCCATGTCTATTGCTCGCATACGACAACTCTCGGCTCACGAAGTCGGTCACACGATTGGACTGGCGCATAACTTTGCGGCAAGCACTTACGGGCGCGCTTCCGTGATGGATTATCCTGCACCTCTGGTTGAAATCAAAAACGGCAAAATTGATTTGTCGAACGCTTACGCGAAAGACATAGGCGAATACGACAAATTCGCAATTAAGTATGCTTATATGCAAGTACCGCCAGGCACGAACGAAGCGGCGGCACTTGAAAAACTCCTGAGCGAAAACGCCGACCAGATGCTTTTCATTTCGGATTCGGATTCGCGTCCTGCTGGCGCGGCGCATCCGCTTGCCAGCCTTTGGGACAACGGCGACGACCCGATAGCGATGCTGCGCCACGAAATGAAAGTGCGCGAAATCGGGCTAAAGGATTTTGGCTTGAACAATGTGCCAGTGGGAACAGCTCTTTCGATGCTGGAAGCGAAATTGATTCCCCTCTATTTTCATCATCGCTATCAATTGCAAGCGGCTGTGAAATCCGTAGGCGGAGTCTATTACACCTATGCTGTAAAAACGGCGACTGGCACAAGCCCGAAACGTGTGAATGAAGTCGTGTCTGCTGGTAAACAACGTGACGCGCTCAATGCTGTTTTAGGAACAATTGATGTGCAGGCATTAGCGATTTCGCCACGTTTGCTCGCTTTGATTCCGCCACGTGCATTCGGATTCGGAGGTCTAAACACGGAATTACTCGGCAAGCGCACAGACCCTACGTTTGACCCGATTGGCGCGGCAACCATTGCGGCTGATATGGCTGTGTCAGGTTTATTGCAACACGAACGCGCCGCCCGCTTGATCGATTTCCATTCACGCGATGCGGCAAATCCCGATTTCAAAGAGGTGATCAACGCTTTGATGGCAAAGACCTGGAAAGCCCCTACGCCGAAAGACGCTTATCACGCAGCCGTTTTGACCGCCGTGCAAAGCGTTGTTGTCAGGCGCTTGATGGAGACTGCGGCAAACGACAACGCAGCGCCGCAAGTGCGAGCGACGGCCACGGAAGCGTTGCGCGAACTGAGCGCCTGGTTGAAATTGCCTGCGCGAATTTCTGCGACAGACGCGGCACATGCGCGCGCCACACGCGATGACATCGAACGTTTCTTGAATCGCCCGGATGAAACGATAAAGAAGACCGTACCGTTGCCGACGCCACCCGGCGACCCAATTGGTTCAAAAGGAATGGGCAGAGGAAATTAACACCTCGAACATTGCCTGAAGGGTGATGAGTGCAGAACAGCGCATTCATCACTCATCACGTTTTTATGTTGTTCTATTTGAAGCAAGAAATGATTGCGATGTTGAATGCGTGAAAAAAATAATCCGTGATAGAATCACCGCAACAACAAGTTTCATTATGAAGAGGTGCAACGATGTCAACACAGCCAAAAAAGCGATTGACGATAGAAGAATATATTGAGCTAGATAAAACATCCGAAGAGAAGTTTGAATACTTCGACGGCGAAGTCTTCAACATGAGCGGTGTGCATCCCAATCACTCTCGCTTGGAATTGAGGCTAGCCCGCTTGTTGGGAGAACAAATAGAAAAGCGCGGCTGTACAGTCTTTTCTTCTAATCTGCGCGTCAAGGTTCCGAGTATGTCGCCGTATCGTTATCCCGATTTATCCGCCTTGTGCAGCAAGCCCGAATTTGAAGAGCATAGCGGGTTATTGTGTTTGACGAATCCTGTCGTATTGGTTGAAATTCTGTCACCTTCAACGGAAGCCTTTGACCGCGGCGAAAAATTCACCCATTACAAATCCATTGCGAGTTTCCGCGAATATTTGCTGATCGCGCAAAATAAGAAAAACATCACACACTACTTGAAGCAATCTGAGCGCGCCTGGCTGCAAACCGAATACAGCGCGGGCGAAGTTTTGCAAATCGCTTCGCTTGAATGTGAATTGGATGTTGACGCGCTCTACAATGGAATTAACTTCGAGTCAGAGACAGGCTTTTGATCATCCTGCAATACTCAACAACAGGTCAGACCGGGAGCGGGAGCGACCGGGTGCGGCGGACCAACCCGGTCGCTACCGCTCCCGGTTCTGACAATTCGCGAGTCGAGAATTTACATTAATTTAATGTAGGTATTGTTATACTTACGGTTTTGAAAACGCTTACCATGAGCTTAAAATAAGAGTTCTCAAGGTATTGAATTTTACGCTCGCAGACCTAAGACAAATTCACCGGCGTTGTGCTTGACAGGGATGCAACAAAAACATAAAGAGTAAAACATGATTGAGCATGATTTAACCAGGATGCGTGACAAACTATTAGTGATGGGAGGCGCGGCTGAAAAAGCCATCGCGCTTGCCACTCGCGCCCTCATCGAACGCGAATCAGAAATCGCCGAGCGCGTTATCAGTGACGACGACGGGATAGATAAAGTCGAACTTGAAATAGACGCGATGTGCGCCGAAGCGCTTTCGTCCAAAGCGCAAGACCCGCAAGATCTGCGTTTCATTCTTTCGATTGCGCGAACCGCTCCCATCGTTGAACGCATCGCCGATCACACCGTCAACATAGCCAAACACGCGCTGGCTCTAAACAACGAGCCGCAACTTGAAGTGCAGATAGACATTTCGCGTCTCGCCCGCATCGTCCAGGAGATGCTCATTGACGGGCTGGATGCGTTTACCTCCGGCGACATTGACCGGGCACAGGAAACCATCACGCGCGACGATGAAGTAGATTCACTATACGATATTTTTTATGCGCAAGTCATCACTACGATGCAGCGCGATTCCACCAACGTAGAGCGCGGAGCCGAATGGCTTTTCGTGCTGAAACATTTCGAGCGAATAGCCGATTACGCGACAAATATATGCGAACAGACAGTCTATATGGCGAGAGGCCAAGTCATAAAACATACGATATGGTAGCCAACACGGAAGAGACCAAAGTCCGTAACATCGTCATTGTCGAAGACGACGAAGACATTGCGGACACCATCAAATACAACCTCGAGCGCGAGGGCTTTCGCGTTCGCTTAGCCGCAACCGGCGAAGCCGCGCTCAACGTCATCTTTGATCGTCCGCCGAACTTGATTCTACTCGATTTGAACTTGCCGCAGATGAGCGGCTTTGAATTATGCCGACGCCTGCGCGCCGAAGCCATGACGGCGCGCGTGCCAATTCTCATGCTTACCGCGCGAACCGATGAATCGGACAAAGTATTAGGCTTGAATTTGGGCGCCGATGATTACATCACCAAGCCTTTCAGTATGCGCGAACTGGTGGCACGGGTGCGCGCAGTCTTGCGCCGCGCCGAAGGTGCTGACAGCGAACAACAAGTCTTTGACGATGGCGTTTTGAAGATAGACCCGGCAACGTTCACGGTTCATTGCCACACCAAAGAGGTGCGACTGACGCGCAAAGAGTTCGCTTTAATTTCCGAGTTGGCGCGCAATTCGGGTCGCGTCATGACGCGCGAAATTTTGTTGGACCGCGTCTGGGGAATGATTTACTATGGCGACTCGCGCACCCTGGATGTTCACATCCGCAGATTGCGTCAAAAACTCGGTGACCCTGAAATCATTGAAACGGTCACAGGCATTGGCTACCGTTTGCGCGATGTCAATAAGCAATAGGTGACAGGTTACAGGAAACAGGTTACAGAAGGTCTAGCTGGTTTTTAACCTTCGGCAGATTTATAAAGCTGAATAAGGTGAAAGACAGCAGCAGAACATGAAAGCCAGACGCAGAATCTTTTTCGTAACCCTGTCACCTGTCACCTGTTCCCTGTAACCTACTTTGTATGAATAGTCTGGCGAAAAGAGTATGGATCGTGACGATAGGTGCGGTTGCGCTCTTTGCGGTGTATGAAACGGTGAAGACGCTGCTCTTTCCCGGTATGTCGGTCGTCGTTTCGCACGTGGTCACGGTAATCGTCGCCGGCATTCTCAGTTTCTTCGTTTCGCGTTACGCGCTCAATCGCTACAACATTGCTCTGACAAATCTGCAACAGCAAACCGAAATAACCGAAGAGGCAAATCGTTTGCTCTCCGGGGTTCTTCGCACCATGCAAGAAGGCGTGGTGATCGTCAATTCGCAAATGGATGTTGTGCTTTACAATGACGCCGCGACGCAAATCGTCAAATTGCCGATGATGAACGGTTTGTTGCCAACTCCCAAAAGACTCATCGAAGCCACCCGCGACCCTGCAATCAACGGCGCTTTTCGTCAGGCGTTAGAAGAGCGCGCGCAGGTTGATGCGCGCGTAGAAATGGCTGACCTTGATGCGCGAAGTTTTCAATTGAACGTCGCGCCGCTCGGTAAAAATCTTGCTGTTGGAGTCTTCTTTGACATCTCGCAACTGGAAAAGCTTGAGCGGATCAGGCGTGAGTTTTTCGCCAACCTCTCGCACGAACTCAGAACCCCACTGACTGCGATTCTGGCGTATTCGGAAACCTTGCTCAATGGCGGCTTGCGCGACATGGAAAACAACACGCGCTTTGTGGAAAAGCTCTATAAACATGCGGCGCGCATGCGCGATTTGATTTCGGATATTTCAGATTTGTCGGCAATTGAATCGGGCAAAGTGAAACTGTCGCTCGCGCCTGTCAGATTACGCCGCATCGTTTTCGATTGTATCGCTTTGACCGAAGCGCGCCACAAAGAGAACCACACGTCGTTCATTGTTCTGGTGCCTGACAACTTGATGGTTCAGGCAGATCGCACAAGGCTTGAACAGATTCTCTTCAACTTGGTAGACAACGCGGTGAAGTTCAACCTGCCTTGCGGAACAGTGACTGTGAAAGCCGAGGAAACCGGCGAGCACATTTCGGTGAGCGTCGAAGATACCGGCATCGGCATAACCGAAACAGATGTATCAAGGGTCTTTGAAAGATTATATCGCGCTGACAAATCGCGGTCGCGTAAAGTCGAAGGCACAGGGCTAGGTCTTGCCATCGTCAAACATTTGGTTCAAGCGCACGGCGGCGAAGTTTCCGTAAGTAGCGAACTCGGACGCGGCTCGTGCTTCACTTTCACCTTGCCGAAAGCCACAGCGCAGATCCTTGAACATCCGAAAGATAGCGATATTGTTATGTCTGGAGCCAAACACGAATCGCCGTTTTTGAGACAATCGGAAAACTTATCGTAACTGCGCAGCTTTACCTGGCGTACTCATCTGACACATCAAACAATTTTTTTTATCAAGGAGCGCATTCATGCTTACTCGTTTTCTTGCAACCGTCTTGAGCGTGCTGTTGTCAGCCTTTATCGTTTGTGGTCAAACTTCAACAGGGACATCGGCGGCAAACCCACAGCAAAATTTCTCTTCATACCTGGAAAAACTCACGCCTGAATTGCGCGACAAAGCACAAGCGCTCCTCAACGAAACCGATGAAATCATACGGATGCGTCTTTCGACGGAGATGGCAAGACGCAACGCTGCCGAGACCATGGATTTTTTGATCGCACTTTTGAACACGGAATCTTCCGCGAGAGTGCGCTACGCCATCGTTGATAATTTGGGGCACAACTCCAGTTTGAAAGTTAAAGAGATGCTTGAGCGCCTCGCCGTTTCTGACACCGATTCCAATGTTTCCAGAATCGCCCTCGAACGATTGCGCGTGCAACGAAACCTTGAGATACGCGCTTTACTTACGAAGCGCATCGCTTTGGCGCGAGAAAAAAATGACGAGGCGGGTCTGCGCATTCTTGCGCAAGAGCAGGAGCGTTGGATTTCACTGGTGCGCGGCACTATGTTGCCGGCTTTTTTGCGCAAGCCGCCGGAGAAGTTTTCCGTCAAAGCCGAAGACAAAGCGATTCGCGTTCTGGCGTTCGGAGATTTTGGCACAGGTTCTGAGGCGCAGAAAAAGACCGCTGCCGCGATGCTGGACTTTCATCGCAAAACAGCTTTCGATTTCGGTATAACGTTGGGCGATAACTTCTATGACGTAGGCATGACGAGCCCTGCCGATGCGCGTTGGAAAACCTGGTGGGAGGATATGTATTCTGCGTTGGGAGTGAAATTTTACGCCTCGCTTGGCAATCACGATTGGGGTCATGTTGATAGTCCTGCCGCAGAAATTCTCTATTCCGACAAGAGTGCGAGTTGGAAAATGCCTGCGCCTTACTATACTTTTACTGCCGGAAGCGTGCAGTTTTTCGCCCTCGACACCAACGAAATTTCCGAAGCGCAGTTGATCTGGTTGAAAGAAGAACTTGAGAAGAGCAAGGCACGTTGGAAGATCGTTTATGGTCATCATCCGATTTATTCGGACGGCGACCACGGTGATGGTCTGATTGTGAAAGCAAAGCTTTTACCTCTTTTGAAAGATAAAGTGGATATGTATCTTGTCGGTCACGATCATGTCGTCAATCATATCAAGCCGGAAAGTGGCGTCCACTTTTTCGTGGCAGGCGGCGGCGGCGCAAGACTCTATAAAGTCGCGCCGAAAGAGCGCACCTTGTTTGCACAATCGATAAACGCCTTCGCGGTTATCGAAGCCGACGCCAAAGAAATGAAAGTGCGCTTCATCGGGGTTGATTCCAAAGCGTTGTACGAATACACCATAAATAAGAAATGATGAAGTATGAATGATGAACGATGAACCAGTAAGACTCTTCACCTGCCCATCTACAAGCTATAAATCTTTGTTTTCAGTCTCTTGTTCACAAGCTTTTTTTCATCGTTCAGCGTTCATCGTTCAGCGTTTTTCCCTATTACGCTTGACATCACCGTGTAAAAGAATAAACCTTGCTCTAAGAAAGGATCTTCAATAAAGCGAAATGGGCAAGGAGATTTCGCACTATCGGTTGGAAGACGAGATCGGATACGGCGGCATGGGTCGTGTCTATAAAGCATGCGACACCTCGCTTGACCGTACAGTTGTGTTGAAATTGCTTGCTCCTGAACTCATCGCCGAAGCGACTTCGCGTCAACGCTTCCTTCGCGAAGCCAGACTCGCTTCCGCCTTAGACCACGCTAATATCTGCACCATCTACGAAATTGCCGAAGTTGATAATCAATACTTCATCGCCATGCAGTATGTGCCTGGCAAGACTTTGAAAAAGTTGATCGGCAGCAAAGCTTTTGGCCTCGAAGCAGTTTTATCGGTCGGTTTACAAATTGCCGACGCGCTTGCTGCGGCACATGCCAAAGGCATCGTTCACCGGGACATTAAATCGAGCAACATCATCATCACGCCGCGCGGTCAGGCAAAAGTTTTAGACTTCGGACTTGCCAAACTCCTGAATGAAAAAGGTCGCGCCGCCGACAGCGAAAATCTCTCTGACGAGTTGACGAAAGTAGGTTCGCCGCTTGGCACACCGACGTATATGTCGCCCGAACAGGCGCGCGGCGAACGGGTTGACCATCGCAGCGACATCTACTCTTTCGGTGTTGTGCTCTACGAAATGGCAACCGGGCGATTGCCAATCAAGGGCGAAACTACCGTGGACACGTTGCACGCCGTTTTGCATAAATCGCATAAAGCGGCGAAAGAAGTGAATCCGAATGTACCGCAAGAGTTGTCGGATATGCTCGATATCGCACTGGCGAAAAAGCCCGGCGACCGCTATCAATCGGTGCAGCGAATGATTGAAGATTTGCAACGCCTGAATATGTCTTTGCGCTTGAGCGGCACGGGTGTGCCAGACGGCATTAGGGTTCCGTATATTGCGCCGCAGCGACAAGCAGGCGGCAAAATTGGTCGCTTCATCAATCGTTTGTTTGCGCGTGATAGCAACGCCGAAACTTTGCGCGCGCCTGCCCCTGTGTCAACGCCTGAGCCAAGCGGCACGCAGTCGCCTGAAGAGTTGAGCCAGGAATTTTCGTTCACCAGCGGTCCGAAAAAATTATTAGCGGTGTTGCCGTTTCGCAATTTGAGCGGCGACCCCGAAGCCGATTTTTACGGACTCTCTTTAGCCGACAGTTTGATAACCGAACTGGCTACAACCAATCAAATCATCGTCACGCCTTCGAGCCGCGTTGCTAAATATCAAAATCAATCGGTTGACCCTGCATTGGTACGCGCAGAATTAAATGTTGACGTAATTTTGATGGGCAATTTTTTGAAAGCCGGCGAAAGATTGCGCGTCACTGCGCAACTTATAGACGCGACCAGCGGCGGCATTTTGTGGAGCGAAAAGATTGATGCAGACAGCAAAGATGCGATTGCCATTCAAGACAGAATTTCGGAGCGCATCATCGCAGGCCTTTCAGGCGGTCAACGCGCCGTTGACCCTACGGAAATGCTCAAAGATGACGACGAGATGATTCGCATAGATGCGATTCGCACCTTGGAATATTCGCACGACCCGCGCGCCCTTTCCGCGCTCATCGAAGCGCTCGCAGACAAGAGCCTACACGTAAAAGCCGAAGCCGTGCGAGTGATTGTCAAACATGGTCATCAGGCGACAGGCCCGGTGATTCGTCTGCTCAATGACGCGACCGACGAAGGCGACAATTTAACGGCGCGCTTTGCGGCAAAGGCTCTAGGGTTAATTGGCGACAAGAGCATCTCGAATGTTTTAGAGATCTTTCTCAAGAGCGAAGACAAATTCGTAGCCTGTGAAGCGGCTCTGGCGCTCGGTCGTTTAACGGAGACCAAAGCGGTGCCGGAGTTAATCAATTTATTGGAAGATTTCAACGGCAATATACGCTTTGCGGCAGCCGAAGCCTTAGGGCAAATCTGCGACCAGCGCGCCGCTCGCGCGCTCCGAGAAAGATTGAAAGACGAAGACGAAGGCGTGCGGGCGAAAGCGCGCTGGGCTTTGAGCCGTCTGAAAAAAGTGAAACCCAAAGCGACAGGCACGGCAGCCTCCTGAAAGCTGAAGAGGTGAAGAGAGGGAGTGGGGGAGACGGGGAGACGGGGAGTGGAAGATAGCTTGCAATTCTCACGGTTTATTCTACATTTCGATTGAATTAAAGGTGTCCAAAGCAAGG
>JANMSG010000302.1:0-2828 GCA_031389065.1 Acidobacteriota bacterium
TCGTGTGGGTCTGCCCCAAGTGCCGCATAGAGGGACGCATCTCGAACTGGCAGGGCAGCCTCTGGGACCTGCGGAACCGCCCGCCGACGTCAGGCTGACCAGAACGGCGAATACGGTGAAGCTGTCATCGAGGCTATTCCTGCTGTCCGCTGACGACACGCTGCACGCGCTGGCCAGCACCGCGTTCATGCGCATGCTTCGGCAGGAAGACTTGACCCGTGTACCTGACTTTGCCGGACAGCGTGTGCGCCAAGCGAGTGTCGTCGTCCAAGAGGTCGACGGCACGCCGTTGCGGATGGTGCACTCGACTTTCTCCATTCTTGACATCAAGCCCGATGGTTTTCTGGATGTCGACCGCCTCACCACCCAGCAAATCGCCAGACTGGACGCGAGGTTTGATCGTTCAAGCCCTGCGAATAAGGCCGGAGGCCCCGTCATCGATGCTGCCCAGAGGTTTGTCGCTCGGGGCGGTTCTTGGGAGCCTGACGCGCGCCTTCTGCGCCACATCGAAGCCGCCGCTCTGGGACAGGTGTCGTGCCCTCGGGTTCGACTGCTTCGGTGAAGGACTGGAGGCAAGGCAGCTCATCGACTCGGCAGCATTGATGGGCGCACGCTTCCGAGCCAAGCGCCTTGCCTCAGATCTCGACCTGATCTCGTCGACCGGCAGCTTACCGGTGCAGCCATTCGTCTCCGGTCTCGGCCACATCCGGCTGTTGGCGACGGTCCGCTGCAGGCTGTTCCCAAGCGCAGTGCCGGCCTCGGCGCGCCGCGAGCGGCGACATGATTCTCGACGCCGCAATTGGCGCACGGCCTTGGTTGTCAAGGCGCCAGGCGCCCATCACGTCCTGGGGGATAGGGCAACGTGGATCCGAATCGATCCGACCGCCTGTAGCCGCCAGAGATGCAACGACGAGGTTCGTGAGTGCTGCTGGGTCGAAGCAAGGTAACGCTCTGGCTCAGGACCGGTCCGCAGATCGAGCCGAGGGAGCCATCTGTTCGAGCAACTGACCCACTGTGGGCACGGTTGCGCACCCACCTAGAAGAGTCGAAGAGTTTCGGCGACAGCAACCCCCCGACCGCGGGTTTTTTTTTGGCTATGGCTGCCTACGATACTGAATCTACAAGCCTGGGTGCGGCCACAGAAATGCCTGTGGTGCTGAGTTCATGGGCGGGAGGCTATCGATGGTGACCCCAAGCAGTATGGCTGCGGCAGCAGCACGTATTGATCGGCGTTGGATCATGCTGAACCGACAGGTCCAAGCGGTGATGTGCTTGAGTCTTGCGTCCGTACTGAGTGCCTGCGGTGGCGGCGGCAGTGAAGCTAGCCCCCCATCCCCGCCACCAAACCCCGCTGCGCAGAACCTTCCGCCAAGCGCCCCGCTTCTTGTCGAGGCGACATCAGACGCCATCGGACAGCTCAGCTTGAGTTGGGTACCGTCAACGGACGACAAGACGGCGGTGCCGGCGATTCGTTATCAGGTGCACGCATCGACCGACACGTCGTTCGTACCGTCGGCCGCCACGCTGAAGAGCGATGAGGCAGGCACCGCTGCGGTAGTTCTCACGTCGGGGCTGACACCCGGAGCGAGATACTCCCTACTCGTCGTCGCAATCGACTCCGATGGTGCATCGAGCAACAGTGACCGAATGACCGTAACGGTATCGAACACCGTCGGGGCAAAGCGCGTTGGGGTTGTCGTGCGCGAGTTGCAGGCAGACCAAGTCGCCGCGACTACCTCTGACTCCATTACGCTTGCGTCGGGCGTTACCCCGCCACCGATCGGCAGTTTCGTCGCCAGCGCACAAGGGGACGGCTTCCTGCGACAGGTTGCCGCTGTAGACGGTTCGACAGTTCGAACGACGCCCGCCGCATTAGGCGACGTACTTCAGAGCAGCGCAATCAGCACCTCTGTTCGACTTGCCTCGGTGCCAGCTATCGTCAGCTCGGGCTCGCCAACCGGTCGAGCCAGAGTTCTCTCTGCGACATCGAACGGACAGGCACAACTGGACTGGCCAACCAACCGCTTCAAGTTGTCACGCACTGCCGGTGCTAACTCGTCGCCAAGCACGATTCAGATACCGACAGCGGCTGCGCATGTCCGGCCCCAGCAGGCCACATGCTGCGACGGAAACATCGACGCCAGCCCTCAGCGCGCCACAGGCGGTGTCGGCCGCTGGGCGACACTGGACGCGCCAGATACGGTGGCAATCGTTGCCGGTGCCTCGGGTGAGTTCGACGTCTTGGCGCAGATCGACCGCGACGACGCGGGCAACGGCGTGAGAGTGCCCCTGGCCATCTGTCATGCGGAGCTACGCAAAAACCCGCTGGGTGCCGATGCCGCTTTGTTGACTGCGCGAAACGTATTGCTTTCGGAAAACGTATCGGCCTCTGGCACGAACTATGTTGCTGCGCGAAAGGTTCAGCAGTGGGTCAAGTTGAATGCCAGCGCGTTGGCTCCGCGTGAGGAACCCTACGTACTCGGCCTG
This sequence comes from Acidobacteriota bacterium, assembly GCA_031389065.1. GTDB lineage: Bacteria > Acidobacteriota > Blastocatellia > UBA7656 > UBA7656 > JACQDB01. The sequence continues at coordinate 2,488 of JANMSG010000302.1, forward strand.
CGGCTCTACATCGATGAAGGTGAAGATCAGTGCATCGATTCCTGGAGAAATGGGTGGGAAGAAGAGATTGATGTCGAGATCAGAGTCGTTGTCGTCTCGTCGCCGAGCTTTCCGAAGAAAGAGAGCGCGAAGCTTGTGCACACCAGTGCGGATCTGGATGTCAGCAACGACATTGAGTACACATTCGATCCGACGCTCGAAGCCGACTTCTTGATCGCCAACTCGAGGCTGACTTCGGCTCGCGCCGCTGTCGGCGGACGTGCGGATTTTGTCCAAACGATCACCCTGGATGCAAGGGCAGCGGCGAGCCTGGATCCCGTGCAAATATCCAAGCAGGTCTT
>JANMSG010000324.1:0-4114 GCA_031389065.1 Acidobacteriota bacterium
CGCTTGTGTCACTTCTGACTGTTGTAAACACGCACAAAATAGCAAGACTCTGACTTCTAATGAAGCTGTCTCAGGAACAAATGCTATTGGCTGCTCACTGCTTCCGCATCAAGAGCCTGCCACAATGCCGCGCCTTCCTGATGATCAATCTGATGCCGTTGGGGAGACGGTCGTATTTGCCGCTGCCTGCCGCGACTACACTCAAGTCGTCTTTACGCTGAATCGTCCGCCGCCGTTAAACCGAGGCGGGACTTACCTGCGCTGCTGTGTTCTCCTGATTTAGAGAGTTGAAACCCGGCGAATTCATAAGCTCACGCCAGTAGTGTGCCTACTGGTATCCGTACCCTCTAAACCAATAGGAGACAAAATGAAAATTATCAAAGTTATCGCTATTACGATCGTTCTTGGACTGGCAAGCGTCATCTACGCGACTGCTGAAGCGCAACCCTTAGCGCAGCAGTGTAAGATGACTCAAAGCAGCGCGAGTTGCTGCAAAGTCGTGAAAGCCGAAACCAGCTGCTGCAAAGAAGGGAGCGTATGCAAAGAGGATTCGAGTTGCAGCACAGAAGGATCGAACTGCTGCGCGACTGATTGCTGCAAATCTGGCGCGAGCTGCTGCGCTTCAGATGATAGCGGGTGCAAAGCTGATGCCGGGTGCTGCGGCGCTCAGGCTTGCTGCGCAAGCAAATCTGCCAGGGGCAAGTAGGTAGGCTGGCAATCGGGTACGTACGGCGTTAGGAGATGTGCGTACCCTTTACTTCTTGCCTATCTTTGAAATCAGGAGGTCTCTATGAAAATTCTATGTACACACATAATTCTGAGCCTGACCTTTACGCTGTTTGCAGCAGGCGCGATTGCCCGACAGAAAGACGCATCGCTCATCACGCTGAAAGGGCAGGTGGTCTGCTCGCAGTGCGCTGCGGAAGCAATTGAGAAGGGCACACCCTACGGCAGTGAATCAGACATTGAGTGCGCCGTGCGCTGCGCCAAAAACGGTATTCTATCAGGGCTTGCGGTCGCTGGCGAAACCGGAACAACCCTGTACGTTTTGGAAAAGAAAAAATCAAAGGATGAATGGCTCAATCACATAGGCAAACAGGTGGAGGTCAGCGGCACCGTGCGCGAGGCCAATAACAAGCGCTTCCTGAAAGTCTATACCATCAAAGCGCTCTCGTCAGAGCCTGGGGCTGGCGATATGCTGCAAAAGGAAACTGATGCTTTACCTGTAGCGGCTCCCGAGCTGACGCTGAAAGACCTGACAGGAATCGAGCAAAAACTTAGCTCCTCGCGGGGCAAGATTGTCGTGCTGAATTTCTGGGCGACCTGGTGCGTGCCTTGCCGCAAGGAGATGCCAGCGCTCGCTTCCATTCAAAGTGAATACGCGGCGTGGGGCGTGCAGGTTATCGGTGCGGCAGCCGATACAGTCGCCCAACAGCCACAAGTTGTAGAGTTCATCCGTAAGCAGAAAATCAACTTCCCCGTCTGGCTGGGGTCAACAGCCGACGATATGGAGCGCTTCGGTCTTGGCAAAGAACTGCCTGGCACTGTCATCATTGATCGCGAAGGCAGGATCGTAGCGCGCATACGGGGGATGGTGAAAGAGGAAGAGCTAAAGCGACACCTCAGTTCCCTCCTTGAGAAGCAATCCTCCGCGTTAAAAACAGCGGCGAGCCGACCGACCGACAATACGCACCGGGCAAACGTCCCCGCCTGACCGGTCTGACCGGGACACGGTAGGGCGATCCGTGGGATCGCCGAAGATAACACAGACCGGTGGACATTCGCCTTGCGGCTCTTGAGCAATCAGATCCCAAGGGCAAGCGTTCGCGCAACCCTCAATTATCGTTTACACCCAAGGCTGTCCGTGGGTGTCGAGTACAACCCACGTGCACACGATGTAACCCCGCTGGTAAACTTGATTGCCGTAACGGAGACCGATAAACGACCGGCGCTCATTTTCACTTTTAGTTCGGACCGCATCGGCACGCCTTTCGGGTATTCATATTCAGCGACGCTCAGTAAAGATCTGTCAAAGCAACTTGGCGGTCTGCCGCTGGGGTTGTATGTCGGGGCGAGTTACGGCACCTTTGAAGACAAACTGCGACCCATCGGCGGCATAAACATCAACGTCAAGCCGTGGCTGACTTCAACGGTAATGTTTGATGGGCGCAAGGTGCATCCGATGATGAACTTTTACAGGGGGCGGCACAGCTTCACCTTTCTGTTGGCGCAGGGTAAGAATCCAGGAATGACCTACAGCATTTCGTTTTAGGCGTTTGAATCAACTCGTCTTCCAAGTAGCAAGCAGCGACCGCGCACAGGTCGTCCGACGCAGTCGTCCGGACGGCTGACAGCAAACTCGTGGTGCCTGGTTTGAAGAATAATGTTCGATCCGCCACGCTGCTTGCGGATGGCAAAAAACTTGAGGTCACTTCGAACGCTTCAGGTATAATCATCACCGTTCCTTCGGATACGCCGAATAAAATCTCTTCGACCGTTGTGCTCAAGATCAAAGGCGCGCCTGAAATTGTAGAAACCTGGAATTAAGGAAACCGAGAAGACGCGGTTTTTATGAGCGCGTTGTGAAAATTATGAAAACTCTACTATTACTTTCATTGATACTCTTGATGGGCGTTGCATTGGCTGGCGCGCAAACTGCCCTGCCCGTTAAATCATCTACCCCTGAAGCATTTGAAACACCCGCGCAGCACGATGCCCGAGTGCAATGGTGGCGGGAAGCGCGCTTTGGCATGTTCGTGCATTGGGGGCTCTATTCCGGCCTGGCAGGAACCTGGGAGGGCAAGCCTGTGGCGACCAAAGGCGGCATGGAATGGATTCAGCAACGCGTCAAGACCGACACCAAAACCTACGCACAGCGCGCCACTCCGCTGTTCAAGCCCAAGCTTGGATTTGCTCGCGAGTGGGCGAGGCTCGCCAGGGAGGCTGGCTGTCGCTACGTCGTATTCACGACCAAACATCACGACGGTTTCGCTCTGCATGACTCCAAGGTAAGCGACTACGATGCTGGCTCGGTATTGAATCGCGATTTGGTGAAAGAAATCGTCAATGCCCTGCGAGCGGAAGGCTTGCGCGTAGGTTTTTACCACTCGGTCATTGACTGGCATCACGACCAATACGCTTACAACAAATCAAAGCAACTGCCCCATCCGCATCGTGGCAACCCGTACACAAACGGCGAGCGCGATCATTCCAAGTACATTGATTACCTGCACACGCAGGTCAATGAACTGGTATCAAACTACAAGTTCGACATCATGTGGTGGGATTACAGCGCCCTCGACTTTCAGGGTGATGAAGCCTGGCGCGCCTTCGATCTGATGAAACTGGTGCGCGCCAAACATCCGAAAATCCTGATGAACAACCGGCTGTTCCGTATACGAGAGGCAGGCTGGGGCAGCATGGGTGTAGAGGGTTACATCCCTCAACTCAATACGAAATATGGAGACTTCATCACGCCGGAACAAAACATTCCGGCCACAGGCATGCCGGGCATAGATTGGGAAACCTGCATGACCTTGAACACCACCTGGGGCTATAGCGAACATGACCACGCCTGGAAGTCCGACGAAACACTCATACGCAATCTCGTAGACATCGCCAGCAAAGGCGGCAACTATCTGCTCAACATCGGCCCCAGAGGTGACGGCAGCGTCCCTGACGAAAGTGTCAAGTCCATGCGCGCTATCGGTGTCTGGATGAAAGTTAATAGTCAATCCATCTATGGCACCACCGCCAGTCCATTTGAGAAAATCGGTTGGGGCCGCGCAACGAAGAAAGTTGCGAAAGATGGCACGACGTTGTACCTCCACGTATTTGATTGGCCGAAAGATGGCAAACTCGTGGTGCCAGGGCTGAAGAATGCAATCGCATCTGCGACCTTGATGGCAGATGGCAAAAAACTCACTGCGGTTTCGAGCGCTGAAGGGCTAGTTGTCAGCGTTCCAGAAACCGCGCCGGACAAGATTTCTTCCACCGTTGTTTTGAAAGTCAAGGGCGCATTGAAAGTCGAATAACGGTCGTGTTTCAGGAGCAGAGAAGCCGCAAAGAGCATCAGCAGAGACTGCCGTAAGGTTGCTGATTTTTTGATTTTTTT
>JANMSG010000343.1:0-12011 GCA_031389065.1 Acidobacteriota bacterium
CGGCGCGGCGTGAGCAAACTCCGGAAAGACGACCAGGCGGATAGGCAAAAAAGGCGCAGCGCCTGCTACCGCTGAATCTATCATTGAAAGCATGCGCTCCGTGTTGGCGCGCATCTGGCGACGCTCAATGGGATTGGGCAAATCGGTCTGGCAAGCGGCGACCGCATATCTGATATGTTCCATTACTACTTACTTCCTTTTTTGAGCGAGTCGTTCCTTTTTTTCTCTGCCGTTCTCCATTCATCCGCGAGAGCCGCTTCGATGCGCGACACTTGCGAACGAACGACGCGAGTGTTGTATCGTTTGAAATATTCTTTGCGAGCCTTCGTCATCGGATAGCTTTCGGTCGCAGGATATGGATAGCCACTCATGCCGTGAAAAGGCAGAGGTTCGACTTGATCGGGACTTGCTGAATTGATATCCATCTCTTTGCTGAATCCATCCGCGTAAAGTAAAAACGTGCGCGTCCAACCACGAGGCAATGGCGGCAATCTCCGGGCGTCGAAAGAGACCGAAATCTCGTCGCCCGGCAGCGAGATAACAAACATATCATCCGTTTTACTTACTAAGGCTTTCACGTCACCTTCGCGTGTGTAGCGTCCGGCAAAAGTTTTCCAGGGCGATACCGCAGAGACGCTGTTGTAATCATAACCGTATGGCTCGCGTCCGTCTGGCGTGACCTCTGCCGAAAAGCCTCGCCAATGAAGCTCGGCAGTCAAAGGATTGAGCCGAGTGAGTTTCGTGGAAAAATCGCCGCTCGAAGTATCAACCAGGATTTGATCCCAATAGATTCGCATATTCGTGACGATGCGAACTTCACGATTCTGTGTGAGGAATTTGCCAGTCAAATCAACAGCAACCGTCTGCGGTCTGCCCACCGGAATGCCCATATCAGGGATAACCGTTTGCCAATTCCCCTGTGCGCCTTTGACCTGAACGGCTGGCGGCATCATACTCAAGCCGCCTTGACTTGCCGCTACGTTGTCACTCGAAAATGCGTAATCAGTCCACGCCGTCATCAACAAAACGGTTTGCCCGACACTTGGCTTGCCTAGATCGAGCGTCAAGGTATGCTCTTCGGCGTAGCCGCGAATGCTGTGCAGCTTGAAACCATCAGGATATTTGCGGTCAAGGTTTGCTATGCGCTCAAGCACATCTCTGCCTTTATCATCAATCGCTGAAACAGGCAGATGCGCGTTGCGGGTTTTGTAGAGTTTGAACGGCGGAAGCGGCGGATCTATTAATCCTTCGTTCGGGTAAACTTCCGTTTCTTGCGGATGCGCGACGGCCACGAGTTGCAATTGGTCAACGTATAAAACTTCTTCGAGTTCATTGGTAACGCGAATTTCATAACGCCCGTTGCGCGGTTTGAGTTTGCCTTCGGGGATGCGAATGTATTCGTCTGGGTCGGGCTTGTTTCTGACGCCCGGCGCGTGCCAATAACCCATCTCGCCGCCGCCCATAAAATCCGTTATGAACTCGAACCGTTCGCCATTCCAGGTGTAAAGATAAGGACACGAAGAAGGCTTGCGATCAACCTCTTCGATCTTGACGGACTGCGCAAGTGGCGCATTTTTTTTCGCTTCTTCCGAGCGCGGCGTCGAAAGTGGCGCAAGTTCTACTTCGGCTTGCAGATTGCCCGAAGGCCATAACACGCGCACAGCATCAACGGTTGCGCGCTTGCCTAAACCGAAGACGAAATCAGCGGGCGCAGGCGCGGGGCTCGTGGCGTAGGTTTCCAGTTTCTGGCTAAGGCTACCGGCGCGCACTTCGAGTTTGCACCCAATGCTGCTGCGATTGCTGACCCGTCCTGCGAGTTGAACACGCAAAGAAGGATTGCGATTACCGCCATTATTTCGTGCAAATTTCAATTCGCCTGTCGCAGTGCGAATGATTACATCCGTGTCGCCATCGCTATCAAAATCGCCTGAAGCAACAGCGCGAGTTGAGGATGAACTCGCTATTAAATCACGAGCAACAGCGCGATCAGAAACCTCTGTCCACTGGTTGCCGAGATTGCGAAAGACGCGCAAGCCTGTGTTTGAAAAAGTGATCAAGTCAAGCAAGCCATCGTTGTCGTAATCAACGAATTGTGCGGCGTTTGCGGTCTCTGTGCCTGTGGGCGCAGCAACGATGTTGAAACGGCTCTTGCCATCGCTTACGGCAAAGACTCCCACGCCGTTGGCTTTGCCAAAAAAGAAATCCGTAAACGAGTCTTTGTTGAAATCCCCTGCCGCTACACAAGTGGTGCGTCCTTCCATCTTCAAATCTGCATCAGCCGCAACATTGCGAAACGTGTAATCGCGCAGATTGCTCAATAGCGTCGGGGCGCTGTTATTATTGACGACGAGCAGATCAATATCGCGGCGGTTGTTGAAATCGGTGGGCACAATGGCAATTGCGTGACCTGTCGCGTCTATGATCTTCGCATCTTTTGAAATGTCTGTGAATTTACCATTGCCGTTATTGCGTAAAAGCAGATTCGGGGCGTAGGCGAAAGCATCAGGAATGACGAGCGACTGGTTCGCTTTGTCAGGCGACTTCAGTTTCGTAACATCCGCAAATCCCGCTATAAAGATGTCGAGGTCGCCATCATGGTCCACATCAACCAAAGCGACAGAAAGCGCGAGGTTAGGATAATTGGGAATCTCTGATTTTGCAGTCGCATCTGAAAACTTGCCGCTGCCATCGTTGTGATAGAGCGAACTTGCGCCGTAACGAAGCACAAACAAATCTGGCTTTCCATCGTTGTCATAATCACCGGCAACAGCGCGCATGCCGGTTGAATTCGCATCTGTTTTTGCAAGACCTGCCGCTGTCGTCACATTAACGAACTTGCCATTGTCGTTGCGGTAAAGTCTTTGCCAGTCGTGTGAAACTTCAAATAAATCAAGGTCACCATCGCCATCATAATCAAATAGCGTCGCATCGCCGCCAAACTTGGCAAGCGTTTCAGGCTTGGTTGCATCACCCAAGTTGTTTACCGTCAAACCGACATTTGAACCCGGAGGAATCGCTACTTTTTTTGCGTTTGCAATTGCAGGCAACACACCTGTTGTCGCATCAGCAAAAGTCACATTCGGAGTTGTCGCATCCACTAAATCAGGCTCCGCGCCGGTCGAGGAGATGGCTTCGGCGTATTGCCCCTGCTCAAGATAATTTTGCCCAAGCGATGTGCCGTAATTGTCGCGCAGATATTGAAAGCGTTTCATCTGACGCTGCCCTTCTTCGGCTTGCCCTGAGCGCAACAAAGAGATGGTCAGATTGTAAGTTGCCGTCGCGTTGTAGGGTTCGATTTCAAGTGCCACGCGAAGCAACTTTAAGGCTTCGTCATACTTGCGTTGCAGCATCAGAAACTGCGCCAGATAAATGTTGGCGCCGACATCACGCGGGTCTATTTGCAAGACGCGCTGAAAGGCTGCGATTGCCTCATCCGGTTGATTCTGCGTCTTTGCGATCAGCCCACGCATATAAAAAGGCTGGGGAGAATTCGGCAAAGCTGCGGCGGCTTTCGTGGCTTCGCGTAACGATTCTTCAACATCGGGCAGATAGTAAAGCGCTATGCTCAAATTGAGGCGGGCGATGGACAATTGTGGGTCAAGCTCAAGAGCCCGGCGAAACTTTTCAACCGCTGATTTTGGATTGAACTGCTCAAGCAAAGCGACGCCAAGATTATTGGCGCGATACGCGTCTTCGCGTTTATTTGTTGAAGCGGACGAAGCGCTCTGATTGACCTGTCTATTCGCGTCTTGCGGTAGAACAGGAAACGCCAGAGCCAGAATAAAAATTCCTACAAGAATAAGGGGAAAGATTTTGCGATGATTATTCACATAAGGTTTATAACAACCTGCAAATTGCGTGTCCATAGATTACCATTTTGAGAGGAAGGTTTTGGGTTGCAGGATGCTGCGCGGTGAACAACGCGCGAACTGCATAGCGAACACGTCTGATGAATCTCAGGGTCTGGTGAAACTGACTTCCTCCGATGCTAAACCGTCAGAGTTTTTCACCTGCACGTTTACGGTCTGACCTGATGAAATTCTCTTTGCTACTTTTTTACCAGTTAATAGATTCGGGTTCTGTTCGTCATGTAAAGTTTTTTGTCTCTCTCCGTCCATCCATATTGCCGCTTCGCTATCAAAGTTATCCCCTTCAACCAGTAAATGTTTCTTCTCTATCGAAACCTTGCGGATTGACGGGCGGGTGTTGGCGTTGGCATAGACCCTCACGTAATCCACAACCAAGGTCTGCGGAAATGTAGTTGTGTCGTCGGGATTGCCGGGGAAATTTCCGCCGACCGCGATATTCAAAATCATGAAGAATGGATGATCGAAAACCCAACGACCGCTCGCAGGCACATTGCCTGAGGTTTTCGCGTGATAGAGGTTCCCGTCCACATAGAAGCGAACCGCGGTCGCTTCCCATTCAACGGCAAAGGTGTGAAAGTCATCGGTAAACTTCTGTCCGCCTGGCAACGTGTAGATGCCCGTCAGTGGATTGCCGCCTGAATATCCGGGTCCGTGCAGGCTGCCGTGATTGATCGAAGGCTCTCTGCCGATATTTTCCATGATGTCAATTTCGCCGCACGCGGGCCAGCCTACTCCGTTAATGCCATCAATATTATTACCAAGCATCCAAAACGCAGGCCAGATGCCTTGCCCCAAAGGCACTTTGAGACGCGTTTCAAAGCGCCCGTATTTTTGCTCGAATTTGCCTTTGGTTAAGAGTCGCGCCGAGGTGTAATTTCGCGTGATGCCGTCGGTTCCCGTGAACGTCTCTTTGATGACTTTGATGATGAGATTGCCTTCGCCATCGAGATAAGCGTTTTGCGTTCGATTGGTATAGGTTTGCAGTTCGCTATTGCCCCAGCCACCGCCGCCCAGGTCATAGCCCCACTTCGTCAAATTGGGTGTAGCGTTCGCCGCGCCATCAAACTCATCTGCCCAGGTAAGTGTCCAACTCTGCGCGCTCGCCTGGTTTGCTGATGTAAAAAGCAAGGCGATGAATATACCAATTGCAAAATAGATTTTTGCGTTCATTACTTCACCTCAGAAACAGTTTCGAGTACCACACGAAGGCGACTGGTGTCCTGTTCAATATAAACCGTCTGAAGGCGAAACGACAAATTTTTACTGTAGCGTGAATTTATCCTTGAGATTTCCGATCATTACTTCAAAATCGCCCGCCTCAATAACCGGCTTGTTGTTTACCCCTATGAATGAAAGGTCATCCATTCGCAATTTAAAAGTCAAGGTGCGGCTCTGCCCCGGTTCAAGGAAAATTTTAGCAAATCGTCGCACGCGCCTGCCTGGCGGCGTGAGCGAAGCAACCACATCGCGTACATACAACAGCGCCACCTCTTTGCCGGCTCGCTGTCCCGTATTGGTCACCGTAATGCGTACAGATATATCTGTGCCCCGCGCCACTTGCTTTTTATCGAGTTTCAGATTGCTATAGGCGAATGTGGTGTAGCTGAGTCCTGTGCCAAAAGCGAACTGCGGTTTGAAAGCCGTGTAGCCGAATGAAGTATCGCCGCCTTCCCAAATTTTATGGTCGTAATTCATCAGCACATTCGGCTGGCGCGGATAAGTGAAAGGCAATTTGCCGCAAGGGTTGTAGTCGCCAAACAATACATCGGCGATAGCCTGCCCGCCTTCATTTCCCGGGTTGTACGCCATGACAATCGCATTCATTTTATCGGCTATGCGACTGATGATGCGCGGGCGGCCTTCGGCAAGCACAAGCACAACGGGCTTGCCTGTGGCAAGGATTGCTTCTGCGAGTTTCAGTTGCGCTTCATCAAGCGTGAGGTCGTCAATGTTGCCAGGGGTTTCTGCATAACCGCCTTCACCCAGACAAATGATTGCGACATCTGCATTGCGAGCGGCTCTTGCGGCTTCGGCGATGTTGACCTCTTTATCAAGCGTTGCGCCTTGCACATATTCTACATTTCGCGCTCCGACTTTTTCGCGAATCGCGCCCAGAATAGTCTGGCGATCTTTGGGATATAGATTCTCTTTGGTTCCCTGCCAGGTGTAGGTCCAACCATTGTTGAGCGAGACGAGCGAATCGGCAGTCGGCCCTGTGACCAAAACTTTGCGTCCCTTAGCAAGCGGCAACAGATTGTCTGTGTTCTTCAACAAAGTGATCGATTCGCGCGCCGCTTGCAAACTTACGGCTCTTGATTTCGCTAGCCCCAGATCAGCTTTCAAAGCCGGATCAGGCATCGCCGATTCAAACAAACCAAGCTCGAATTTTAATTTCAAGACGCGCCGCACAGCTTCGTTGATGCGCGTCACAGTCACGGCGTTTTCTTTCACAAGCGCCACCAGATGATCGCTGAAGCTGTAATCGCTGGGCACCATGCTCATATCAATTCCGGCATTGATTGCCATACGCGTCGCCTCTTTTTCAGTTGCGGCAACGCCGTGTTGGGTGACCATCTTTTTGATGTCTTCCCAATCGCTGACCACCATTCCGCGAAAACCTAATTCGGTTCTTAGCACGTCCGTCAATAGGTAACGACTGGCGTGAACAGGCACGCCGTTAATCTCGCCAGAGTTGACCATCACGGTGCGCGCGCCTGCCGCAACGGCTGCTTGAAACATCGGCAGGTAGTATTCGCGCAAATAAATTTCAGGTATCCAGGCAGGTGTGCGGTCGCGTCCACTCAAAGGAGCGCTGTAGCCCATATAATGCTTCAAGCAAGAGGCGACTCGATCTTTTGCGGCAATGTTTTTGCCTTCATAACCGCGAATCATGGCAACGCCCATGACTTTGGCAAGATATGGGTCTTCGCCAAAGGTTTCGTAAAAGCGCGGCCAAAGCGGTAGCCGCCCCAGATCAAGCACTGGCGAAAAATTCCAGGGGATGCCGCTTGCACGAGTCTCCATCGCAGCGATTTCGGCAGCCCGTAGTATCAACTCAGGATTCCAGGTTGCAGCCATGCCGATCTGTTGCGGAAATAGCGTAGAGCCTTGCGTATAATTGAGTCCGTGAACACTATCTATGCCATAAATCACAGGGATTTTGAGCCGCGAGGTTTTCGCAGCCATTTGAATTTGACCGATAATTTCATGCCATTTATCAATCGGCAAGGCTTCGCCGCTGACGTTGAGTATCGAGCCGACTCCGTACTTCACGACGGCTTTTTCCAGTTTGGCAGGGTTAATCTTCAGGTCTTGGTCTTTCCCATCGCAGACCATGCCGATTTCCAGTTGCGTCATCTGCCCGACTTTTTCTTCGAGCGTCTTGCGCGACAGCAAGGCTTCGATTTTGGCTGTGTAATCGGGTGTTTTGTTGCGCGCATTGATAGCCGTGTCAAAAAACACCTGACTATCGGCTACGTCGTCGCTAACCGGGTCTGTGTTGAGATTGCTTGCAGTCGAATGCAAATGTTGATTCACAGAGAAACCTTTGCTTGATGGAAGGCTGAAGCCTTGCAAAGAAACCACAAGCACAACCAAAACGGCGAATATCTTTTTCATTATTTATCTCTATCATCCGGTGATTTTTTTTAGCTCTCGTGCAGCGTTTTATGCGAGAAAAAAGCGTAATAAAAAACGAGGGTCACTTAAATTATTTCGCCGCAAAGTTTTTCCAGTAAAGGAAAGAGCCGCTTTGTGCATTAATTTAAATGACCCTATTTCAAAACGCTCACTTGTAAACAGGACCTGATTTGAAGCTACTACAACAATTCACTTAGGATCTTTTTATACACCTTCTTGAACAGATATTAGTAGTTAATAGGGGTATAAAATGTATCTGTCTTTAGATAGGCGTGTTAGCCAAGTGTTAGCGAAGTTAAAAACCATGTTAATTTCGGGAGCAATCCGATATTGACAATCTATCCTTACAACAAATGGTTGTAAGGGTGGGTTTGAGGCGAAATTGCCCCTTCGCAACAGGAGCTTTTTATTGCTATTGAAGAATCAAATCGTATATGATTTAAGCCACATTGATTTCGCATCCCTAAAGGATTTTTATGAATAGTACAGGCAAGAAAAACGTTCAGATAGGGATCGTCCTGCTCTTTCTTGCTATGGCTATCGTGTGGCTGCCGCTCGCGGCAAATAGCCAGGATGCTATGCAAACGCCGCCTACCGCTTCGTTTACTGACTGGGTGCCAAATCAATCGGTTGCCAACGCCAAATTCTTAGGTGCAGACGCTTGCGTTGAATGTCATCGCGCCAAAGTTACCAGTCAAAAAAACACGCCTATGGGTAGGGCTTTGGTTTCCGGCGCGGATAATGAAATCTTGCGCGCTCATCCCAAACTCGCTTTCCGTCAAGGTCAATACTCTTACAAAATCATCAGCGATGGCAAAAGCAGTATTTACTCAGTCACGGATGGCACGAACACGCTATCTTTGCCTTTGATTTATGGCTTCGGACATGGCGAAGCAGGACAAACTTACGTACTGCAACACAAAGAAAAGTTTTACGAAAGCCGTGTAAGCTTTTACGAAGACATTCGCGGACTAGAGATCACCATGGGGCATCCGGCAACTTTGCCTAAGACTTTAGAGGAAGCGATGGGGCGTGAAATGGGTGCAGAAGAGACGCGCAGCTGTTTTGCCTGCCACACCACCAACGGCGTTAAGGGTAAGACGCTGCAACTTGACCATATGATAGAAGGCGTGAGTTGCGAAGCCTGTCACGGTCCCGGCGAAAAACATGTAGCGGCAATGAAAGCTGGAGAGTCAAAGCAGAAGCAGATTTTTAATCCGAAAACTTTGGGCACGGAAGAGATGTCGAACTTTTGCGGCTCCTGTCATCGCACCTGGGAGCAGGTTGCTTTGATGGGGCTCAGAGGGGTCAACAACGTGCGTTTTCAACCGTATCGTTTGACCAACAGCAAGTGCTACGATTCGGAAGACAAACGAATTAGTTGCGCGGCATGTCACGATCCGCACGAAGACAGAAAACGCGACGCGGCATTTTATGATGCAAAATGCAATGCCTGTCACACCTCGAAAGCAAAAGCAACTGCCGATAAAGCGGACTCATCAAGCAAACGTATTGCGCCTCTGTGTAAAGTAGGCAAAGCGAAATGCTCATCCTGTCATATGCCAAAACTCGAAATACCCGGCTCGCATTTCAAATTCAGCGACCATCACATTCGCGTTGTCCGAGCAGGCGAGGAATATCCGAACTAACTTAAGGCTAATGAACTGTTGAAACTCTTGCTGAGTTGCAGGGCGGTACGAAGACTGTTAAGCGAAAGTATTGAACTGATGTACAACCCGACAAGACGTAATCGCAAAATTGGAGCAACACAAGGCGGTAGGGTCAAAGATGGACGGGCCACAGAGAAGTGGAGCCACCATTTTACTCAAGATGTTTGGACAAGGTTATCGGAGGAGAATATTCAGTGGCGGGTAATTCGAGAGAATCCTTCGCGCTCTTACTATCATCCTTGTGACGAAGCAGATTATCATCAGGTATTGTCTCTCCTTCCAATAGAGTTGACCCGTAGCGTGAATGCCATCATTCTTCGTCGAGTCCCAAAGGCTGACGAAATGTTGGGAGTGGAAGCACGAAAGAGATACTTCTGTATAATCATGAACTCTTTCCCAAAAAATCAGACTATTGTTTGGGGACGAAAACCTGGGGAGGCAGTCTTGCGCCACTATAATTCTTGGTGCGGTGGCTGGGGGCAAGATGAACATGGATGGTATCTGAAATGGACTGACAAAGAAGTGAAGCGATACTACCTGTACCATCTTTTCTTACATGAAATCGGGCATTTGAATCAGCCTATTTACGGCTCAAAGAAGCAGCATGAAATGTTTGCAGAGAATTTTGCGCTCGAATGGGCGCGAAAACTAGGCGAATTATGAAGAAGCCGGATCTCTCAAGACGGAGGGAATTTTGATACAAAGCAGAAAACAGAAAACCTATGATGCAATTATCATAGGCTCAGGCGCGTCCGGCGGTATGGCTGCCAAAGAATTGACCGAGCGCGGGCTTCAAGTTTTGGTTCTCGAAGCCGGTCCGCCCGTCAATCCTGCACGCGATTTATCGCAACACACTTGGCCCTATCAAGATATGTATCGCGGCGTGGGACCGCCGAACTGGCGAGCCAAAGAGCAATGGATGCAGGATACGGCTTCGCATTATAGCCGTCACTTTTATGTCAAAGACACAGAGCATCCGTACACGACAGAGCCTGGCAAGCCTTTCCTATGGGTGCGCGCGCGCATTGTCGGCGGCAAGACTTTGCATTGGGGGAGACTGTCCTGGCGTTTGTCGGATTTGGATTTCAAAGCCGCCAGTCACGATGGTTTCGATGTTGATTGGCCTATCGAATACAAAGAGCTAGCGCCTTATTACGACAAAGCTGAAGAATGGATAGGCGTCAGTGGTAACCGCGACGGATTGCCACATCTGCCGGATGGCAAGTTCCTGCCGCCTATGAAAATGACTTGCAGCGAGCATCTGATTCGCAAAGGCGCGGCGAAATTGAATCGTCCGGCGATCATCTCGCGCGTGGCGATGCTGACAGCTACGAAACCGCAGCACACGAAATTCGGACGAGCAAAATGTCATTACTGCGGCAACTGCGGCGAAGGTTGCGACGTCGGCGCTATGTTCAATTCTATCGCTTCGACTCTGCCTGCGGCTGCAGCAACTGGGCGCATGACTTTGCGCCCGAATTCGGTTGTTCGCCATATACTGACAAATACAGATACAGGCAAAGCCAAAGGCGTTGCCGTCGTTGACCGTGTGACCTTTCAAGAGCTTGAATTCTTTGGCAAAGTCATCATCGTTGCGGCTTCGACGCTTGAATCTACGCGCCTCTTGCTTAATTCAAAATCTCGTCAACACCCGAAAGGTTTGGGCAATTCGTCAGGCGTGTTGGGGCATTATTTAGTTGACCATTTCGGCGGCGTGGGCGCATCAGCAAACTTCGCTGCTTTGGCAGGTCGCGAATCTGTGAATGAAGACGGCAAAGCGTCAGGACTTTTCATCCCACGCTTCCGCAATCTGAATAAAGAGACGCGCCATCCGAAATTTCTGCGCGGCTATGGTTTTGAGTGCTGGACGGCGATGGGCATGGGAGCAGGAGGAAAATGGACGCCGGGTTTCGGCGCAGATTTCAAAAAACAAGTGCGTCGCTGGTATCCGACTTCGGCGTATTTTGCAACCCGCGCTGCCATGCTTTCGCGTTTTGAGAACTACGCGGAAATAGACCCTGACGGTGTAGTTGACGCGTGGGGCGTGCCCGTCTTGAAGATTCGCATACAGCATTCCGACAATGAACGCGAGATGGCGAAAGACGCGCTCGGAAGCGCCGAAGAGATTTTGAAAGCCGCAGGCGCAAGCAACATTAATGTTGGCGGAGAGATTTCCGCGCCAGGCAAAATCATTCACGAACTAGGCACAGCGCGAATGGGCAACGACCCGAAAACATCCGTGTTGAATAAATATAATCAGCTTCACGATGTGAAGAATGTTTTCGTCACAGACGGCGCGGCGTTCGTCAATTCGGCAAATCAAAATCCTACGCTGACGATACTGGCGTTGACGATTCGCGCCTGTGAATATCTGGTGGATGAATTGAAGCGCGGCAATTTGTGAGGCAATCGAGGACAACCATGAAGAGCGATTTTATCAGTCAACAGGCAGCGCGTGATGCTGCTGGACCCAAGCCCGCGAAGAAACTTTATTCCATGGCGGCGTTGATGCGGGGGAAAGATTTCACAGGAAAGTTTGAAACCGCAAACGCCGTTTATGAATTCACTTTCGCGCCTACGCTTGCCAAGTTAAATAATGGCAAGCTTGAATTGACAGGTAATCTGAGCGTGGGTTCCGCACGTGGCGCAAAGCGTGAAGCGAAAGGCATTCAAGCAACGCTCCTGTCAATTCAAAGTGGGCTCTCGGATGTGCCTGAACCCATCAAGGCACGGGTCAAAGCCAATCCTGTAAAAACTATATTGCCGATTACCGAGGCAACTGATGAGAGCGGCTATGCAGGGGTGTTGTATTTTCGGCTGTCGCCAATTCATG
>JANMSG010000720.1:0-8794 GCA_031389065.1 Acidobacteriota bacterium
GCACCATTGGCAAGTACGCCCATAATTAACGCTCCGATAATCGTCCCTGTGACTGTCCCTTGACCGCCGCTTAAAGAACCGCCGCCGATGACGACTGCGGCAATGACGCGCAACTCGTAGCCTTCCCCTGCGGTCGGCTGCCCTGTGACCAATCGCGCCGATTCAATTGCCCCTGCCAACCCCGTCAACGCGCCTAAAATCGCATAAAAAAGTATCTGATAGCGCGACACACGCACCCCCGCGTAGCGCGCTGCTTCAATGTTGCTGCCAATGGCGTAACAGTATCGCCCAAGCTTGGTGTTGACCAGCAAAAAGTGAATGGTCAACGCTACGACAACGACAATCACCATTGGCACAGGGATAATACCAAACAGATTGCCCTCGGCTAAATATCCGAATCCGGATGGCAATCCGACAACCGCCTTGCCGTCCGTAATCAGCAATGCCATGCCGCGATAGATGCCCATCGCGCCAAGCGTGACGATGAAGGGCGGAATTTTCAGCGTTGCGACGGCTGTTCCATTCATCACGCCGCACGCCACTCCGGCAGCTACAGCAACCAAAATTCCTACTATCGTCGGCGCTCCGCTCACCATCGAAATCGCGCCCGCTACCGATGCCAGAGCCATCACCGAACCGACCGAAAGGTCTATTCCCCCAGATATCATTACCATCGTCATGCCTGTTGCCATAATGGTAATCACGGCGGTTTGTCTGGCCACACTTGCGAGGTTGCCACCCGACAGGAACTTCGGTTCGAGCGCAGCAATCACGACACATAAGGCGATGAGACCAACAAATGGAAGAAAGCGTTTAATCCACTCCGACATTTTCACTCCTTGCCAATAATTTGAGAGTTTGCCACCGCTTCCGGCTCGCTGTTGGAAATTTCAGGCAGCGAATCGTTAACCGTATCGCTCTCCACTTCTTCTACAGCGGCATACCTGAGCAACTCTTCCTGTGTCGTCTTGCGCGCCTCTAATTCGGTGACCAGACGACCGCGTCGCATCACCAGAATGCGATCCGCCATGCCGAGTAACTCAGGCAGATCTGATGAAACCATCACCACAGCCGCGCCCGCTTCAGCCAGAGTATTGATGGCGCGATAAATTTCCGAGCGCGCCGCTACGTCAACTCCACGTGTCGGCTCGTCCATCAGAAAGACCTTTGAACTGGCAAAGAGCCAACGCGCCAGCAACACTTTTTGTTGATTGCCACCGCTCATGCGCCCAACCATTTTCGCAGGGTCTGCCGGGCGTATGTGCAGTTTTTCTATGTACTCGCGAGCCGCCGCCCCCTCGCGCTTGCGATCAAGCAGCCAGCTTTTGACCAGCGCCCGCACATTGGCGAGGGTCAGGTTATGCGATAGCGACAGGTTCAATCCCAAGCCTGTGCGCTTGCGGTCTTCCGTGAGCAATCCCAGTCCTTTCGCGACCGAGCGGTCAGGACGGGCGGCATCAAGACGCGAACCATTTAAATAAATCTTGCCGCTGTCGGCAGGCTGCGCGCCAAAGATGGCTTCGACCAGTTCGGTGCGCCCTGCGCCTGCCAGTCCCGCTATGCCTAGGACTTCGCCGGAGCGCGCTGTAAAACTGATGTCTGTAAATTTCCCTGCGCGTGTCAATTGCTCAACTTTTAACCGCGTCTCCCCGGCTTCGGCGTGACGTGGCGGGAAGATCTCTTTCAACTCGCGCCCAGCCATGTGCCTGATCATCTCATCGGTTGAAATCTCTCCCCACGCGCCCGTGTACACCGCTTGCCCATCGCGCAGAATCGTCAAGCGGTCGGCAATGAAATCGAGTTCTTCGAGGCGATGCGAGATGTAGATAATCGCCAGGCCTCTGGCTTTGAGGTCGCGTATGAGTTTGAAGAGTTCTTCGACTTCGCGATTCGTCAAGGATGAGGTTGGCTCATCCATAACGATGACGCGCTTGGCTTCGAGACTGGCCCGCGCAATCTCTACCAATTGGCGATTGGCAGCACTCAATTGCCCGACCCTGGCGCACGGATCCAGCTTGAAGCCGTAGTCATTTAGAAGGCTTGCGGCGCGATCATTGAGTTCCCGGCGATTGATGATGCCAAGCGGCGCGAAACGCAGCGGCTCACGCCCCAGAAAGATGTTTGCGGCAACCGTCAGATGCGGCGCAAGCGACAGTTCCTGATAGATCATGGCGATGCCTTGCGCCAGGGCATCGGCAGGGCGCGCGAAACGTACCGCCTGACCTTCGAGCAGCACCTCGCCTGCGTCCGGGTGATAGACGCCAGCGAGAATCTTCATCAAGGTAGATTTGCCCGCGCCGTTTTCGCCGACCAGCGCATGGACTTCGCCGGCCACCGCCTGTAGATTGACTCCATTGAGTACGATGTTGCCGGCAAATGATTTGGTGATGCCGCGCATTTCCAGCGCGGGCGTTTGTAAACTCATAAACTCACATATCAGTGAATAGTGAATAGTGAATAGTGAATAGTGAATAGTGGTGGAACTTATCCCGACTCTTTTAATAGAATCCGTAATAGCGAAGCGCTTCATTCACTATTCACTATTCACTATTCACTGTTCACTATTCACTTCTCGCCAATCAACTTCTGCATCTCCGGGGTTTCCAGATTCTCTTTCGTCAGCAGTTTCACGCCGGTGTCAATGATGCGTGGCGGCGTCTGTCCATTGAGCTTTGCCACGATCACCTTGACGCCTTCGTATCCCATCTTAAAAGGGTCTTGTAATACCAGCGAATCAATCGCTCCGGTTTTAAGGTCGTCAATCAGATTCGGGCTTGAATCGAAGCCGACCAACACGACCTTGCCCGTCAGCCCTTTCTGCTTGATCGCCTGCACCACGCCAACCGTTGAAGATTCGTTGGAAGCGAACATCCCATTGAGGTCAGAGTGTGTCGTCAATATGTCGGTCGCACGGTCGAGCGATTTCGCGCGATCTGCGTCGCCGTACTGAAAAGCCATAATCTTGATGTCCGGATATTTCTGTTTGATGGTCTCCTGAAAGCCTTGCTCGCGTTGGTCTGTTGAGACCGATCCGGCTTTGACACCAAGTATGGCAATCTTGCCTTTGCCGCCGAGTTTTTCGGCAAGTCGTTCGGCTGCCACCACACCACCTTGACGATTGTCAGTCGCAACGTAAGAGGTATAATTTTCCGTGCTGATGCCCGAATCGAAGATGACTACGGGGATGCCTTCCTTCTGTGCGCGATCCACGATGGGGACCAGCGAATCGCCATGGGAAGGAGCCAGAACGATACCATCGACGCGGCGATTGATAGCATCTTCGACGATATTAATCTGCCCGCTGTAGTCGGTCTCTTGCGCCGGGCCCTTCCAGACGATTTCAACATTCAGTTCCTTGCCGGCGGCTTCCGCGCCTGCGTGAACGGTTTGCCAGAAGAAATGCGAGACGCCTTTGGGAATGACGGCGATGACTTTTTTCCCGCCTTCTTGACGACGGCAGGCAGGCGCAAACAAGCAAGCGATGATGGTGATTGACAACAGCACAATGAGTCTGTTTTTTGACATTTTTCCTCCGAAACTATTGGTCTATAAATGCTAAGAAAGTGCTTTCGGAAAATAAGATTGCTTGGCTACCTTGTACGGGCGTACCTCCGTGTGCGCCCCTGCCCGAAAATCACAAGCATTTCAAAGAGGGGCGACCACGGAGGGTCGCCCGTACAGGGCTGCGATATTTTTCGCTAAGAAATCATTTTCTTACAAGCTATAGTTCTTTCCTATTTAGTCCCTGCACAATAAAACTGATTTGCTCTCGCATATCCTTGAGCGCTTCATCAACAGGCATTTCTCCGATCATTGCCCGTTGCACGGTGCGCCACAGCACTTCTTCAATTTCAGGGTAACGCGCGAACTTGGGAGGAATCAGTATATGCTCTGCGATGACTTTTTCAAGCATTGTCAGACGTGCAAGACCGGCCGGGTCTGCTTCTCGTTGCATCTGCTGCATCACCGAACGGCGCACAGGGATGCAGCCGTTTCTCGCTTCAAGCAATTGTTGCTCGGTAGCGGTCAGATGAAGCAGCAACTCCAAAGCCAAGGGTTTCTTCACTCCCTGCTTCGTCAAAGCGAAGGTATGACCGCCGCCGTAAGCGAGCGATTTTCCGGCGGGACCCACAGGATAAGGACACAACGCCAGACGATCATGCACCTGAGAGATTGCCGCATCGCGGTAAAAGCGATAATAGCCTGGCCAATCGCCTACCATTGCCGCGTGCCCTGCGCGAAAGCTCTCGTGAACTTTATCGAAATGCCACTCAGGAAGTTCTGGCGGAATTAACCCTTCGGCATAGAAAGTTCTGAGCAACCCCAGTGCCCAGCGACCGCCCTGATTTTCGATGTCAGGCACCAGAGTCTCTGGAAAGAGGTGAGCGCCAGCCATCTCTGCCAGTTCAAAAAAAGTGCCAAACAGACCAGACTCGCGACCCGGAAAGACAAAGCCATAATGGTCAGGTGGCAAATTTACCTTTCTCGCCAGTTCAAGCAATTCATCCCAGGTTGCAGGCGGCGAGGTGATGAGATCTGTGCGGTAATGCAACAAGCGCACATCTATGTTGCGCGGCAGGGCGTACAGCGAGCCTCCAATGCTTGCCAATCCCAACAACCGTACAACGAAATCCGCAAGCGTCGCGTCATCAATGAGCCCATCAAGAGGCGCAAGAAAATCCAGTTGCGACGGGGCATACTTGGTGTGCGTTGAGACGAGGTCGTAAGGGACTTCCGCGAGCGAGGCGAGGTGGTGATTGAGCGCCGGATGATCGCCGCGAAAAATCACGTTGACGTGGTTTCCGGTTCGCTCGGTAAATTTTGGCAGACACTCATAGAGCGGGTCATATGCGGGACCGCTGATTAAGGCAACTTGTAGCTCGCTACTCATCTTCGTTTCTTTCTCTCCTCAATCCATAGTAGCGGCTGGCGTATGAAAAAATTTCGGATCACTTCTTCCACACTTGAATCGGCTGGCAGTGACTTCCAAAGTTCAATGGAATCAGGACGACCATAGGCCAAGCCTGCAAACAAGAGACTGCTGTGTCGCATCGGCCAATGCTCGTCTACCATCACGTCCGGTTTCAGCTTCCAACTCTTCTTGTCGCGAATGTAGGGCGTCATGAACTCCAGACCGCGACGCATACTGCGACCATCGGCAAGTGCAAAGGTCCATAGATTGTCTTCCGGCGTCGAAAGTATCTGACAGATTGTCGTCATTGCGTCGAGGTTGAAGAGCGAGTAACCGTAAGGCTTGGTGCGGCGCAACTCTTGCGGAAAGCTCCCATCGGCAGCCATTTGATTGGGCAGCAAGACCGTCTTAAAGCGATTGCGGCAATAGGTAAGGAGTTCCTGATTACCCGTCAGATGCGCAAACGCTGCGACTTGCATGACCCAACAAGTCCCGTGATTATTCTTCGCCTCGCGCTCCTCGATTCCGTATGGGTGCGTCGTCATCCAGTTGAGATAATCGGCAAACCACTGCTTGATAGTTTTGCCTTCTGTCGGCGTCAAAGCCTTTGACCTTTCCAGCACCTCGATGGCGCGCGCGACTTCAACAAGATGAATCGTATCAATGATGCCAATGCCGCGCCCTGTGACGCGACCTTTTATCGCCTGCGCAAACTTAAGGTGCGGATTCATGCGTGTGCGCTCGTCAACAAACCAGGCGCGAAGATGGCGTGCGGCAGACTCAGCGTAGCGAGAATCTTTGCTAATTTTCCAGGCTGCCACAAGCGCAGGAACCTGTAGGCTGAGCCGCATCAGGAAGCGACGATGAGCGACGAAGTTATCAGGGTTCGTCATGCCGTCACGTTGAATATAAGGTCCATTGGGACTTGCGGGGTCAGGCCACCAGTAATCGCCTTCGGAAAAAAAATCCTGCACACCGCCTGCGCTTCTGGGGCTACTTGACGCGGTAATCGTCGTTGGCGATTCGGATAGATAAAGATTTGCCGCCTTCAAAACCCGCCCGCGATCAAAGGTCGCGACATCGAATTCGCTGGCTTGCTGCACCTGCGGCAGACCAAGCAACATCAGGCATATACAAAATGATAAAAGTCGAGTTATAGGCATTTCAAGCATCTCAGCGCGTATTGAAAAATTCAAAAGATGCGCCAGAGGCGCAACAAGAAGGTAGCCAGACGTGCAACGTCTGGAATCAGCCCATCTGTTTCTGCGCCCTGAAGGAGCGCCAGAACTTTGTGCCGCGCCTTCAACGCGGAGATGTTTTTCTGACGGTTCCAGAGGTTTTACCTCTGGCTACCTTCTCATCGCCGCTTTGCGACGAAAGACCATTTCTTACTACTTCTTACAAGTCCATTCAACAGATGATTAATGAATCTCCGGCTCAGGAGTTTCTGCTCCGCTATGCAGAAAGTCAAAATCGCACCCCTGATCGGCTTGCGTAACGTGCGCGGTAAATAAAGCTCCGAACCCGCGCTCGTAATGCCGCGTAGGCGGTTGCCATTCGGCTCGGCGTTTCGCTAACTCTTCCTCGCTCACCTGTAGCTGCAACTGGCGATTGGCTACATTCAATTCGATCAAATCCCCGTCGCGCACAAAGGCCAGCGGTCCTCCTACGAAAGACTCCGGCGAGATGTGCAGCACACAGGCTCCGTAAGACGTGCCGCTCATGCGCGCATCGGACAGACGCACCATATCGCGCACGCCTTTCTTCAAGAGTTTCTGCGGAATCGGCAGCATTCCCCATTCCGGCATCCCCGGACCGCCCAGTGGTCCTGCGTTTTGCAACACCAGCACCGAAGTTTCATCAACGATTAAGTCTTCATCGTTAATGCGCGCCGCCAAATCGTTGTAGTCTTTGAAGACCACGGCGCGGCCCGTATGCTCAAGCAGGCGTGGCTCTGCGGCAGTCGGTTTAATGACGGCTCCGTTGGGCGCTAGATTGCCGTAAAGAATCGCCGTGCCGCCTTTCGAGGAAACCGGATTATCGAGCGGACGTATGACTTCTGCATTGAACAGGCGTGCCTCTTCGATATTTTCGCCAAGCGTACGACCTGTGACCGTTATGCAATCAAGATGCAGCAAATCGCTGATCTCTTTGAGCAGGGCGCGCAAGCCCCCGGCGTAATAAAAATCTTCCATCAGGTACTGTCCTGACGGACGCAGGTTTGCAACCATCGGCGTGCGCTTGGAAATTTCATCAAACTTTTGCAATTCCAGCTTGATGCCTGCACGTCCAGCCATAGCGACCAGATGAATGATGGCGTTTGTCGAACCGCCTATAGCCATGTCAGCCGTGATGGCATTTTCAAAAGAGGCTTCGGTTAAGATGTCGCGCACTTTTAAATCTTCCCAGACCATTTCGACAATGCGCCGCCCACAACTTGTCGCCATACGCGAATGATTAGCGTCAACGGCTGGGATAGATGACGCCCCTGGCAATGTTAGACCGAGCGCTTCAGCAATCGCCGTCATCGTCGAAGCCGTTCCCATCGTCATACAATGCCCTGCCGAACGCGCGATGCCATCCTCCATTTCTGACCACTCACAATCACTGATGTTACCGGCGCATTTTTCCGCCCAGTATTTCCAGACATCGCTGCCGCTGCCAAGCACTTCCCCGTTCCAGTTACCGCGCAACATCGGTCCGGCTGGCAAATAAATTGTCGGCAAATTCATGCTGATTGCGCCCATCAAAAGCCCTGGCGTGGTCTTGTCGCAACCGCCCATCAACACGACGCCGTCAACGGGTTGGCTGCGCAGCAACTCTTCTGTCTCCATAGCCAGAAAGTTTCGATACATCATAGGGCTTGGCTTCATGAAAGTTTCATTGACGGGCATCGCGGGCAACTCTATAGGGAAACCGCCCGCTTGCCAGACGCCGCGCTTGACCTCTTCGGCTCGCGTTCTGAAATGGCTGTGGCAGGTGGTCAGATCGCTCCACGTATTGACGATGGCGATGAAGGGTTTGCCAGCGAAATCTTCAACGGCGTAGCCCATCTGCTTGGCACGGGAGCGATGCCCGAATGACCGCAGGTCGGTTGCAGTGAACCAGCGATGGCTGCGTAATTGCTCAGGAGTTATCTTTCGTGACATATATTTCTCCGCCTATTTCTCCGACGCGCTCAAGCACTTTCAGTCTGTGGCGCGATTGCATTTAAATTAACTTTGTCCGAGATGAGAAACCAGTAAGCCAACATTCCCACGACAAGCACAACCCCCATAAGCCCAAAAGCCAGCACGAATGAACCTGTAGCCTGCGCGATGATGCCTGTGAGTGCAGGCGCGAGGATGCCGCCGAGATTGCCGCCAAAGTTCTGTATGCCTGCGACCGTGCCAACGATCTTTTTTTCGCAGACCGCTTGGGTGAGCGTCCAAGTATTGGGCGATGCCAGACCTAGTCCGCACAGCGAAATCGTCAGCAACCCCCAGGCAGTCATCTTATCTTCGACCATTCCGGCAGGTACAATCAAACAACCAATGGCAAGCCCTGTGACGATGAAGAGCTTGCGAATCCTCATCTCATCGTGCCCGCGCCTGACCAGCAAGTCGCTTAAGACTCCTGAGAGAACAATGAATACAGACATCGCCAGAAAGGGCAGCGCGCCGTAGAGTCCCATCTCCTCGACGGTGAAACCGCGTCCCTTGCTCAGATAGCGGGGCAGCCACGTAATATAGACGTACCAGGCATAATCGTAGGCGAAAAACCCAATAAAGATGCCGAGTACGCTGCGATGTTTGAGCAAGCGCAGGCTTTCTAAGAATGAGGCGTTGCTCCTTGGCGTCGGCTGTATGCCGTCCGCAGAAACCGAAGTCGTTTCCCATTTCC
>JANMSG010000374.1:0-3147 GCA_031389065.1 Acidobacteriota bacterium
GTCTTAGGGGAGGGTTCAGAGATTTTGACGGCAGAAATATTAGAGAACTGTGACCTATTCGTGACCCAGAAAAGCAAAATGGTGAGCTAAGGCTTGTGATTACAACATATTCCGAAACTCAAGTTTTATTGATACCATAAAGAACTTTTGTTGATCTGGAAGAATGAGTCTGAAGCAAGGAGAAGGAATAGTTGTTTTTCCACGGGTAATGAGGGTGAAAATTTATTGCGAATCGGCAATTCTTAGCTTAAGCGGCAGTCTCTCTGCTATAATCAGGCATCGTTTCATCGTATGCTTGCGTTCATACACAAGGAGGATAATCGTTATGCCAGACGAGCCGAACAAAGAAACCCTTTCTACGAACAAGATATATAAACTACTGCTGGTGGATGATGAAGACTTCAATCACGAAATCCTCGATCTGTCTTTGAATAAAACCGAGTTCTCGCTCGTGAAAGCAAAAAGCGTCGAAGCTGCCATGAGAATCATTGCCTCTGACCCGCCAGACATTCTTATCACCGACGCCATGATGCCTGGCGAAAGCGGTTTCAGCCTCATAGAGAAGATCCGGTCGAGCCCGGCTATGGCGAGTGTTCCGATTATTCTTTGGACATCGTTGGAACAACCGGATGGCTCAGTGATGGACGCCTCGCGCAAAGCGGATTTCACAGTCAGCAAACCTTTCTATCTCTCCAGTATTTTGGAGACTTTAGAAAAAGCAAAGCAACTGGTTGAAAATCGAACGACAACAGAAAAAACGACAACAGAAAATGGAAATGACCTGGATGACACAGTGCAATTCACTATCTAGCTGTTTATCTAAAGGGGCAAATCCTTCCTCAGCGCCTCACACCTTCCTGTTATGCGGCTTTTTCATTAAGCAGGGTTTTTAATTCTCTTTCAATTAGAGTCAATTCCTGTTCCAGAGCTGCCGTCGTCGCTGTCGCATTTTGAAGATCGAGTTCCTGTCCCATGCGTTCCAGGCTTTTGACGATGTCCAGATCCGCAGGCGTAAGAAAATACCCGCCGATGCCTTTGAAACTATGGGCAGCGCGCGCCAACCCTTCCCCATTGTTGTCTGCGATGGTCTTTCGAATCTCGGCCAGCATACCAGGATAGGTCTTGAGATAAAGGCGGATGATGTTTTGCAACAATTCCATATCGCCTTCGGTAAATTCGAGAATTTTTGATAACTCTATTTTTCTCTGCATTACTTGTTGCCCAATCCCCGTGACTTTTCTCACTACCGGACTTATCGAAGCTTTTGATACCAGGCACTCAATCTTGTAGAGGAGTTCTTTCGCTTCTATCGGCTTGGATAAATAATCATCCATCCCCACAGCTAAGAAGCGTTCGGCGTCTTCCTTCATGGCGTGAGCCGTCAAAGCCATAATGGGTTGATGATGTCCGCTGATTTGCTCTTTTCGCCGGATTGCCTGGGTGGTTTCGATGCCGTTCATCTCGGGCATTTCTATGTCCATTAAGACGATGTCAAAAGCTTCTCGCGCCAGCACCTCAAGCGCTATTTTGCCGTTATCGGCTAGGGTCACCTGATGCCCGCGCTTCTCAAGTACTTTGCGAACTACCAGTTGGTTGACGGGATTATCTTCTGCCACCAGAATGCGCAGCGCGGGTCGTCCTTCCTGGGCTTTCATCGTACCATCGAGAGGCGCACTTTGGCGTAGTGTTTTCAGCTTGAAGGCCGACATGATGGTGTTTAATAAATCCGACGGCTTAATCGGTTTGGTCAAAGACGAGCAATTCTTGAAGCTTTTGCTGATCTGCTTATCGTTGACGCTTATCAAAGTGGAGGTCAGCAAAATAACCTGCTCTACAAGTTCAGGCTGCTGACCGATTTTCTCTGACAACCGACAGGCAGTTTTTTCAAGGAGAGACGAATCAATAATTGCCAGGGCGAAGGGGTTACCGGATTCTTGCGCCTTCTGCAACTTCTCGATTGCTTCGTAATCGTTCTCCACAGATGTCGGTTGCATCCGCCAGCTCACGCACATCTCTTCGATAAGCCTTCGGGTCAAAGCATTATGTTCAACAATCAGCACAGGCAAATTGCGAAGCGATTCCGGTGCCAGCGAAGAAATCCTTGAGGGTTGCACCTTTTGTAGTGCGAAACGCGCCGTGAAGCGAAAGGCGCTGCCTTTGCCGGGCTCGCTTTCGACCCAGATTTTGCCGTTCAACATCTCAACCAATCGAGAAGAGATGCTGAGCCCCAGACCCGTTCCGCCATAGCGACGCGTCGTTGAACTATCGGCTTGAACAAAAGCCTCAAAGATAGACTTTTGCTTTTCCGGTGCAAGCCCTATGCCTGTGTCTGTGACCGAAAATTGCAAAAAGATCTCGGCATCGGTTTGCCACTTCTTGTCAACCTGGATCAGCACCTCGCCTTGTTCGGTGAATTTAATGGCATTGCCGACCAGATTGATGATGATTTGACGTAAACGATCCGGATCGCCAATCAAATTGTCCGGCACTTCAGGAGAGAGGTAATAAGCCAGATCCAGTTCTTTGGCGTGCGCCCGTATGGCTGGAGCCTTGAGCGTACCACTGATGCAATCTCTGAGGCTGAAATCTGCGGTTGCAAATTCCAGTTTGCCTGCCTCAATTTTAGAGAAGTCAAGGATGTCGTTGATGAGGGTCAACAGAGCTTTGGAACTCGATTGAATGACTTCGCCAAATTCGCGCTGGGCAGCAGTCAAATCGCTATCGAGCAGTAGATCTGTCATGCCGATCACGCCATTCATAGGAGTGCGAATTTCATGACTCATATTGGCGAGAAATTCAGATTTCAAGCGCGTTGCTTCAAGCGCTGTCTCGTGAGATTGCGCCAATTGTTGTTCCAGGCGTTTGCGCTCTGTGATGTCTTGCGCAATCGTAGACATGCCAATCAATCTGCCGGACGAATCGCGGATTGGCGAAACCGTAAGCGACACATCAACCCGACGACCGTCTTTTCTGATGCGAACCATTTCGTAACAATCTATGTGAATGCCTTTCTTGATCTGGTCAAGAAGTTTGCCAAGTTCAAAATTCAGATTGAGCGGAACCAGCATGGAGACGGGCTTACCAATGGCTTCAGCAGCCGTATAACCGTAAAGTTTTTCTGCGCCTCGATTCCAACTGATGATCACC
>JANMSG010000375.1:0-3892 GCA_031389065.1 Acidobacteriota bacterium
CAAACGGCGATTTCAACATCGAGCCATTTTTGAAAACGGTTCTGTTCTGTCCAAATGGTGCCCATTTCAGGGCGTGTGTATCTCTCAATCATAGAGTCCAATCTTCCATAGTTAAATCAGGTATGCGCTGAAAATCTTTGGTGTTGCGCGTCACTAAAATACCGCCGACGGAAAGCGTAATCGCCGCGATGCTCAAATCATTCGTTCCTATGCGAATCTTTTGGGCTTTCAATTTATCAAAAATCAATGCCGCCGCATCATCGAGTGGCAAGCAGGGAATTTGCAGATAAAAATTCAGCCCTTTCAACAGGCGTGAATATGCTTTCGCACGGCTAACTCCATCTTGTGCGCGACGACACGCTGGCAACCAGCCACTCAAGTCTTCGCCAAAAGTGACAATGGTTGTTGCGATCAAATCACCTTCACTCAATTCACGGACATGGCGTATGACTGTGGGATATTGATTCTGAGCGAAACCCGCAATATCTGTATCTAACACATAAATAGTCATGCTGCCGATTCTTTACTTTCAGCCAGTTCCATCTCGCGTTCAATTTCTTCGCGTTGCCTTCTTCTTTCTGCGTAGATTTCTTCAATATGTTCGAGCATCGCTTCTTCATCGCCCACGAACATTCCCGCCGCTTGTAAAAACGCTTGTGGACTTCCCTGTCGTAATGCTTGCTCTTGCGGTGAATAGATTTCAATAGTCGTAACTTCAACCGACGAAAGATAATCTTCTGCCGCTTTTTTGGCATTGCTTATGGCTTCATCTTTTGATGTACCTTCCGCCGCAAGGTCAGCAAGCGTAGGGATGAACGCCCGCCAAGTACCATTTTTATTTTCGACAATTACTGAATACTGCATAGGTTTATTCTCCATCAGATATTCTGGGTTGCTTAAATCAGCCCCTTTCCAATATATCTCTCAATCATTTCTTTTTTGATTCCAGAAAAAATATATAAAGCTGAGAACTGAGAATACCGCCAATAATAAGTACCAAAACCTCTCTATGGGAGAAACCGTTTCCGGCCCCTCGGAAAGTAGTCCTGGTTCAAAAGTTTGAATAGGATACAGCTTATCTAAAAAATCAATAAACACCAGTGCAATCAAAGCGCAAATAAAAACAGCAAAAATGTGGCGTAATACTTTCAAAATTCGAACCACTGACTGGCGTGGTCTTGCGCGGCGATTTTGACGCGCCGCTCGGCCTGTTGAAAAAACAGAGAACCGCGTTTGTCCAAGGCTTCGAGCGCCGATAATCGCGCGAGTTCAGGATGATTGCAGCGCTTCGATAAATGCGCAAGCACCAGGAATTCTGCCTGTCCGTCGAAATCTTCTCGCAACCAGCGCGCCGTTTCGTCATTCGACAAATGCCCCGTATTGCTGGCGATGCGTTGTTTGATAGACCAGGGGTAGGGACCGACTTTCAACATATCGCGGTCATGATTTGATTCCATCACAATCATACTGCAACCGCGCAGACGCTCTGCCACCAACTGCGTGATATAGCCCAAGTCTGTGACGATGCCAACTTTTAAGCCTTCCGATTCAACCGTGTATGCGAAAGTGTCTATACCGTCGTGAGGGATTGTAAATGGATGAAAATTGAGGGAACCGACTTGAAACGATTGGCTGGAAGAGATGGTTTCGCCCCAGCTTATACCTTGTTCGCCGCCTGTCCATTTGCACTCTGCGCGAGTCTCTTCGGAAATGAAGACCGGCACATTTGTCGTCTTAGAAAAGACGCGAACCCCTTTGATATGGTCTGCGTGTTCGTGCGTCACAACAATGGCATTCAATCGCGTAGGGTCAACGCCCGCTTCAGTCAGGCGTCGCGCCGTCTCTTTTGCCGACAACCCCGCGTCAACGAGCGCGCTGGTGTCGCCCGATTCGATGTAGAGCGAATTGCCTGAACTTCCACTGCCCAAGATTATCACTCGCATGGTGGGTCCTTAGTCCTTAGTCCTTAGTCCTTAGCTCCTGGTTAAAAGTTCTTCCATATAGTGATGTTTCTAACTAGGGACAAGGGACTAAGGACTAAGGACCTAAACAACAAGTTGTGCATCTTCAATTTTGAAATCTTCGAGTTGACCGATGGCTGTCATCGCCAGACTATCGCCGTTGAACACGTCGTTCGAGATTCGTTGAATGTCTGTCGCCGTCACTTTTTCTATGCGCTGCAAGATTTCATCCGGCGACAGATGATAGCCGTGAAAAATTTCTTGTCGCGCCAGGTTGCTCATTCGCGCAGATGACGATTCCAGGCTCAACATAATAGAGACTTTCAACTGGTCTTTGGCGCGCTGCAACTCGTCTTCAGAGACCAATTCTGTTTTGCACTTTCTAAATTCGGCGATGCTTAATTCGATGGCGTCCATCATCTGCTCAGGTGAAGTTGCCGCGTACATCGAAAGACAACCGGCATCTGTGTACGAGTTGACTCCCGCAAAAACAGAATAAGCCAGTGCGTGTTCTTCTCTGATGGTTTGGAAGAGACGTGAACTCATGCCGCCGCCTAAAATTACCGACAGCAGGTTCACAGCGTAGCGGTCTTCATGCAGCATGGACGGGCAGCCTGTGCCTAAAATCAAATGCGCCTGTTCCAACTCTTTGTTGATGATGATGCGCGGCGTAGCCACACTCGGGGCAGTCGCTTCTAAGGTCACGGGTTGATCGGACAAATCAGTCATGTAACTGGCAACCAGATCAACGAAGGTCGTGTGTTCGATGTTTCCCGCCCCTGCAACGACGAGGTTGCGCGGCACATAAACCTTTTTGAAATGCTGCATCACGCGCCGGTTATCGAAAGTCGCAAGCGTGTCCGGGGTTCCTAAAATCGAACGTCCGAGCGGGTGATTGGGCCAAAAGTGCGCCGTAAACACTTCGTGAGCCAGATCGTCTGGCGTGTCTTCGACCATCTTGATCTCTTCCATGACCACATTGCGCTCGCGGTCTAATTCATCATCCGCAAAAAGCGGCGAGGTGATTAAATCGGCAAGCAGGTCGAAAGCTCGCAGGAGGTGTTCGTCCAAAACTTTGAAGTGGTAGCAAGCGACTTCGCGGCTTGTAAAAGCGTCAACATTGCCACCAATCGCGTCGCCTTCGACAGCGATTTCGCGGGCGTTGCGTTTCTTTGTACCTTTGAATAATGCGTGTTCAATAAAATGCGATATGCCATTTACTTCAGCCGATTCGTGGCGTGAGCCGGAGCGAACCCATATTCCTACGGAAGCGGAACGTAGGTGCGACATCTGTTCAGTCATGATGGTTAGCCCGTTTGGCAGCACAGTTTTTTTTATAGGACTTATTTGTTGAATCATCTTTCTCCTAGCCAACGATGCTAGCACACGGTTGAAAGCGTGCGCAAACTGCGACAAAAATCGAAAAAGCTTTTGACCGATGGCGCTTCGTCGTTTAGAATCTAGTTTCTTATCGGGGCGTGGCTCAGCCTGGTAGAGCGCTCGGTTTGGGATGGATAAGCCTAATAATCAAACCTTTCAGCACCGTTCAATAGAATCAACATTTAGATAAAAGTGAAGTCTGCTTCACTCCCGTACTTCCCAAATTTACTTCCCATTCAAAGACCAACTCGCAAAAATTCACGTTAGATGTGCTAATGATAGCGCTATAGAAACTCCACGACAACTTTATAATTTAGAAGGGCATTTGCCAGAACTTGAGCGAAGTACAGGATGACAAAAAAGCTAACTTTGAGTAATCAAAAACCGGCAAATTCACCGGAAGGGCTACCCATTTACGCCTTCTTGTTAGCACGCCTAGCCTGGGGCTTCTATGCGTCACGTAGGGCTATTCTAGGTCAATTTCACAGGAGTGGATTCATAGCTACTATTCCAAGCCATCAATAAAAGGGCGTTGGCAATAAACAGCAAGG
>JANMSG010000408.1:0-9553 GCA_031389065.1 Acidobacteriota bacterium
CAAGGACAAGGCGCAATTCACCGGCAACCCGGTGCGCGACGCCGTCATCAAGTGCGCCGTCGCCGCCTACCACCCCAGTTTGCTGGCAGAACCCTTTTTTCTCCTCGTGTTCGGCGGCAGTCAGGGCGCCCGCTTCTTTTCTGAGACGGTTCCGCCCGCACTGCGCCTCTTGCCCGATCATTTGCGCCAGATAATTCATGCCGAGTTTGATATTCAATTGCGGATTGAGCAAATCATTAGCAGAAACATTGCCGCCGCCTTGTTGCCTGGAAACCAACTGTCCGGTCGTCGGCATCACCTGCATCAGTCCGCGCGCCCCGACGCGTGAAATGGCATTCGAGTTGAACACGCTCTCTTGACGAATCAACCCGGCCGCGAAATACGGATCAATGCCGTAACGCCGCGCTTCCTGTTTTATGGTGTCCCAATGAAAGAGCGGAAAGAAAATCTCCCAGGCCTCGCGTGGTACATCCGCATCTCTGTAAGAATAAATATCAGGATAGCCGCGACGCAAAATCAGTGTGGCTTGAAAATGATCACCTTTTTGCGAATAAATTTGCGCCAGTCGAAGATTGAGGCGCGGCGAATTCGGAGCTTGGGTCAGAGCTTGATTCAACTCTTTAACGGCAAGCTCTTCAATCCAGATTGCCGCCAACTCATCAGCTTTTGCTACGCGCACCGCGTCCGATTCATCAGACGTTTCTTTCACCTGTTCCACATACGTCAAGTTGCTGCGCATGCGTTCAAGCTCAGAGCCGGGCTTTGCCTGTTCGGCTTGCAAACCCCGATCAGCAGCCCGTAAAGCCGCCGCGCGACGGCTCGACATAATGCCATGATAGCCGTAGGTGTAGCGTTCAATTACCGCCTCGTACAAAGCAAGGGCGCGCCCCCGATTGCTCAATTTTTCTTCGGACTTCGCAGCTAAAAATCCTGCTTCGCCTAGGAACTTCGATTCGGGGTAGCGATAGTTCGCCAGGTGTTGTTGAAGAGTTCGTGCCGCTTCCGAATAATTTTTCAACTGATAGGCATAGGCGCCCAATTCATAAGAGGCTTCCGCCGCAAATTCGCTCTTTGGGAAGAGTGAAACCAGTTGCCGTTTCCGCGCAGCGGCTTCCGCCTGACGACTGGCTTTGTCCAAATAATTCGACAAATCGTGCAGAGCTTCGACGCTGCGACGACTGCGCGGAAACTGACTGAGTAGGCGGTCAACGACGACCGCGGATTCGCCTCCGCGATTGGAAGATCGCAGAGCTTGGGCTTGATAAAACAGAGCTTCGACTTGCAAATCGGCATTGCGACTACTGACTTTGGTTAAAGGCAGGACGGCTTGCGCAGGTTGTTTGGCATGGATAAAACTGACGCCTCGGCGAAAATTAATTTCGTCAAGACGCTCACCATCAGGATAAAGCTTCACCAGATTTTCAAACGCTTGCGAAGCTGCCCAATATTGTTGCCCTTCAAAGAGACGGTCGGCGCGGGCGCGTTCCTCATCAAAGGATGCGGGACTGGCTATCGCTGACGCACCCAGCGCAGCGAGGCGCGCTTCGGCTTTCGGACTCGCGGCAGTGGCTGGCGTTTCGTAATAAACCCTGCGATACAAATTGAGCGCTTTGTCTCTGTCGCCAATCGCTTCATAAGCCTGAGCGGTTAAGAAAATCGCCTCTCCGTCTTTCGCTTCAACCATTCGCGCCAGTTCTTTGATAGCGCCGCTTGCGTCGTTCAAACCCATCATCATCTCTGCGGCGCGCAGTCTGGCTTCTCGCGCTTTCAAAGAGTCTGGGTGTTTTGAATAGACATTCGTATAATCGCGCAGAGCCTCTTTTCTTGAGCCCAGCGCGACTTCGCTTTCGGCGCGATAGAAAGAGGCATAGTCGCCTAAAGTGGTGTTTGCGCCAATCAGTTTGGCATCGAAAGCATCAACGGCTGCCGCATAATCTTGCGCCGAGTAAGCCAGGTAGCCGCGTAGAAAACGGGCGAGCGATGCGCTGCGGGTTTTCCCGTAGCGCGATTCTATTTTTGATAACTCGATTGCCGAAGGCTTCCCCGCGGCGCTTTCGACCAGGGCGCGAAGTTCTTGCAGGCCGCGATCACTATCGCCTGCGCGTTGACACGAAACAGTCAAGGGCGTGATCACTAAAATCATAGCCAGCATGAGTGGCAATGTCGTAAAGACCCCGCGAATATTCATCAAACGGCTTTTTGAATGGGAAAGGGTAGAGATTCGATAAAACATAAGAGACTTCCTTTGTCTAAAAACTGACGTAGACACTTCAAGGGGCTGATGCAGATTATCGGCGAATTGGTTTGCCATATACAAGCAAAATAATTGCAAGCGAAAATAGCCCGAATTTATCGGGCTATTTTCGACTCGTGATTTGCAAAGCGGGTGAGGAATTGACACTCCCCTTCCTAAAGAAAGGGGATTCTTGGATCACTGAGCCACCGCGTTGACTCTAACCAAAGGGACACATTATGACGACAACGACTCACAGGCAATCGCCACCGGCACAATGCCGAAGTACAAACGCCATCGTACAGACTGGCTCCTTCGTGCCCGTCCCTAATTATTTTTCTCTGCTTCATCGTTTCAACTTTTACATCAGGGACTTCCCCTGAAAACGCTCAAGCTAAAGTTTCAAAGAGCCGCAATCAGTGACGCTTGTAGCATTTTAATCTTCCAAGCCAAGCTGATTCGTATGGCTGTGAATTTAATCTGAGATTGGCGATTGCACAAGGTAATCGCTTCGGAAAGCGATGCCAAAGAAGTCCCCTACTTGAAAGAAGGGGACTTCTTTGGCGAGTTGTTAAACCGCTACGGACGGACCGGGATAGTCGGAGCCAAGTTTGGACGCATCGCCTTCGGCTAAGGTATTGACCATCTCATCGTAGAAGTAATCGAATTTTGAGGAGACGTTTGGCGACACGCGCTTTTCATACATCTGACGGCTGCGATCTATGTCGTCCTTGAGCCTGTCGTAGAGGTCTTTGCGGGATCTGCCTTCAGAAACCTTCTGTTCATTGTAAAGCTTGATCTCGCTGACCAGCAGGCGGGCAAATCTTCGCGCATCATTGTGAAGCCGCTCCTCGTCTTCCGTCACCAACTGTTTAGGCGGCGCTACAGGAGTCGCTGCAACAGGTTCAGGCGGTGGCGGCGCACTCACTACTGGTTCAGGCGGCGGTGGCGCGCTCACCACAGGTTCAAAGTATTGCGGTGGCGCTTCTTGAACCGTAGGAGTCCCTATTCCTTGAATATCAAACCCTGAAGCGAAATTCGATTCAGCGGGTGCGGCAGGCGGTTCATCTACAACTACAGACACGCTTGCTGGAGCTTCAATGGGTTGAGCCGCTTCGACCGCAGGTTGAGATACTTGAAATTCAACAGGGGCTGCAGGCGTCGAAGCCGCTTGCGATGGAACCCAGAACCCCCCTTGATCCGGGCTCTGAGAAGGCGCAGGAGTTGGCGGTTCAGCTAGAGGCGGCGCAACGCTTGACGGTTCATTCTGCACAAAAAAACCGCCGCTTGCTTCAGGTTGTATGGGTACCTGCACAGGCGTTGGCGGTGCTGGCTGTGGTTGTGGTGCAACAGGTGGTGCTGGTTGCGGTTGCGGCGCAGGAGGTGAATCAGGCTGCGTAACAGCCCCGACCTCAACAGGCGCAGGAACGCTGACAACTTTCGCTTCTGGCTTGGCGCTCAAATCGGCAGTGCTGACTTTCGGGGCGCTCTCTTGAAGACCGGCTGTTGGTGCAGGTTTGGCAACCGGCGGCGCGACTTCGCCCATGCGCGAGCGCAGCGAAACAAGTTCGACCACCAAACCTGCTGTATGAACCAGTAGTTCGATGGCTTCGACATTGATGGATTCTTCGCCACGATCTGACGAGTCTGCATAAAAAACCGCCGCCGCTTTGCCGCGCACTTTTAAAGGAACGACAAGCACTCTTTGGGGTTGCACATCGCCGATGCGACCGAAGATGAGTTTGTTATCCGTTTGTTGGTCAGCCGCGCCATAACAGGTTTGCGAAGCGTTGACTGCCGAGCGCAAAACGGTATCCGGTTGCAAAGAGACCGAAAGACCTCTGATAGTATTATTGCCTACGCCATCATCAAATCCTCTGGCCGCCCAGGCAAGCGCGTTCCCACCTTTGACAACAAAGAGAACGACGCGTGGCGCAAAGTTTGAAGCGCGAGCCACCAACGTGTTCAGAACTTCCGCCTGATTGCGTTGTTCGTCAAGCTCTGCCACAGAGTCTCGCAGCAGAGCGATATCGGCGCCCAGCCGTACACTTGAGGTAGTCGCCTGGTCTATGTCAGCCGTGACCTGTGCAGCAATTTGTGCGACGAAAGGGTCGGCTTCCGGCACCACTGCCGCAGCGTCTGTACGCTCTAAAAGCCTGGTAAATGATTCATTGACCTCTCGTTGAAGATGGCTGATGTCTTGTTCCAACACACTCACGCGAGAGCGCACAAGCTCTTCTATTTGTTGGCGCAATTTCATCTCACGCTCATTTTCCACTTGTCATGCCTCCTAAAGGTTTTATTTGCGGGAACTCAGAGGGCTCTGCTTGTCGCTCAGCCGATTATCCCGCAAGGCTCTTTGCTTGTCAACAATTAGCCGAATTTCGGATTGAGACGGGGAATGAATTGATAAATGAGCCTGGTAGGACTTGAACCTACAACCTACGCTTTAGGAGAGCGTCGCTCTATCCCTTGAGCTACAGGCCCCTCGTTCGACGTTCGGATTATCGCAAAGGCTACTCGATGAAGCAAGCACCTATTGAGAGTAAGGGAGGTGGGGAAGCAGGGAGAAGGGGAGAGAGGGAGAGGGGGAGCTAAAAGTTCTGCCTATTCTTAAAATACCCTCTGTTTTAATTATTTACAGTCCTTGATTGAAATAGCGGGGACCAAAAGTTTTATTCGTTCTTTGTCGCCATTCATCTCCTGTCTCCCCCTCTCCCTATCTCCCCCTCTCCCTTTCTTCTCAACCGCTACTCGTCATATTTCAGCAGCGACGAAACTTTGTAGCCTTCAAGCCGTTGGCGTCCGTTGAGGAAATTTAATTCGACAAGAAAAGCAAGCCCGGCGACAGTTCCACCTAATCGTTCGACCAGATCAATGACGGCTCTTGCCGTTCCCCCCGTAGCCAACAAGTCATCGGCGATGATGACGCGATGCCCCTTGCCGATTGCGTCTTTATGAATCTCCAAGGTGTCTGTGCCATATTCAAGCTCATAAGAAATCGTTTCGGTTTCCGCAGGCAATTTGCGCGGTTTACGAACCGGCACGAATCCGGCTTTGAGGCGATAGGCAAGCACTGGCGCGAAAATAAAGCCGCGCGCTTCTACACCAATAACCGTGTCCACATTCGTATCGTCTATGCACTCAACAAGCCTGTCTATGGTGGTACGAAGCCCATAAGGATTTTTAAGCAAGGTGGTGATGTCATAAAATTGTATACCCGGCTTGGGGAAATCGGGAACCGTGCGAATCATCTCTTTTAATACGTCCATCAATTATTCTCCTTAGAATTTAGTCGCTGGTCCGTAGCCAGTAGTCCGTGGTCAATCTTTTAGCAAGCCAACGCGCTTGGCGTTGATTCATAAAGAAGAACAAAATAACTATGGACTAATAGCTAACCTCAAAATCTGTATAGCGATTTGTCGGTTGAATCTCTTGTTCATCAACCGAAGTAACACGCGAAAAAGAAGGTCCGCGTTCCAACTCAAAGCGAAACGCCGCAAGCTTGTCAGTAGAGCCTTCAGCGATTGCCTCGACCGAGCCATCACGAAGATTTCGCACCGTACCGGTAACCCCTGCGCGCCGCGCGGCCTGCACGGCAAAGAAGCGAAAGCCTACCCCTTGCACTCTGCCTTTGACTATGAAACGTCGGGCTGCCATAAATATTAGGCGGAAAATCAAAAGGCAAAAACCAAAAGGCAAAAGTAGAAGACTGGATTGCTACTCTTTTGCCTTTTGCCTTTTGCCTTTTGAAAGAAAAGTCGGGGCGATAGGATTTGAACCTACGACCTCTCGGTCCCGAACCGAGCGCGCTACCAGGCTGCGCTACGCCCCGTCAAAACGAAGGGCTATGATAGCTTTTCGTTTGCTCGATTGTCAAAGCGAATCAGACCATCATCTGATGTCCCAATGTTTGCGATGGGACTCTTAGTCGTTTGCCAATTTTTGGCGACAAAGAATTCCTTTAAAAGAACTCCTGCAAGTGATAAGTTATTTGTGATGTTTCATCCCTTTGTCAATTCTTGCCTTTTCAGATTTTCAAGAAATTTGTGTCTGAATTTTTAAGAGGCTCCTACTATCTAGAGGCATTCAATACTGGTGATGAAAAAAAATATCGTTCTCGTTGTTGCAGCTCACTTATTTTTCGTCTCTTTCTCTTTTGCTCACAATGGCGTGAAAGGCGAAGGAACTGATAATAAATCTGATAAGCAAACCCAAATAGCTAGGATAACTCACAGTCTGGTTGAGAAACCTCTCATTTTCATAGAGAAAAAAGAACCCGAAGCGCCGCATAAAAAACACAAAAAAAGCCCGACAATCCTTTCTCTGGCATATTCATCTGCTTTAGCTCACCAGACCACTCTGCAAGACCCAAAGCAGACACCACAATTAAACGAAGCATCTCTCGAAACCAATAAAGTCGCAGCCTCCCCTAACGATACAAATCAGGGGAATGACTACCTTGACGAAAAATTCAAATGGGCTTCGGCATCTCGCCAATCCTTACTCTTTTTAGGATTCCAGCACAGTTTTAGATTCACAAAATTCAAAACCAGAGTGGATTTGAAGGGACCTGTTTTCCGCGACTATATAAAATCGATAAAAACCGTTAAGGGTTGGGACGATGGCGATAGCTTCCTTACGAATTATATAGGACATCCGGCAATGGGAGCGGTTGGCGGCTACATATATATTCAGAATGACCCGAAGGCAAGTAAACTTGAATTCAGTCGCTCAAGGAAATATTGGAATAGTCGCTTGAAAGCAATGGCCTGGTCTGCTGCCTACAGCACACAGTTTGAAATCGGGCTGTTGAGCGAGGCATCTATAGGAAATGTCGGAATGGGAGATGGCAGGAACGGCTATGTGGATTTAGTGATAACTCCCACAATGGGAACGGCAGGTATTGTGCTTGAAGATTTGGCGGACTCTTACTTGATTCGTCAAATCGAGAAGCGAACCCAGAATCCGGGCATCATTAGATTCGTCAGAATACTATTGAATCCAACACGGAGTTTTGCCAATCTGCTCAGATTTAAAACGCCCTGGCATAGAGACAATAGAGGAATGGTATTTTAAGAAATGAGAAAGCAAATATTTTGGGCAATAATATTTGCTTTCTCTTACCTGGCTAATTAACAGCGCCCAATGCTTGAGACTAAGGCAGTGCGTACTTGTCGAATTGGTCACATCACATTTATCATAAAAACAAGTAATGAGTGAAATCTTCAGTATCTTGATCGTGTTTTTGCTGGTCCTGGCAAATGGCTTCTTTGTGGCTTCTGAGTTTGCTTTGGTAGGCGTGCGACGCTCACGCATTGCAATGCTTGCCAAAGACGGGGATCGGCGGGCAGTACGCCTGCTATCCCTGTTAGAAAACTTGAACGGCTATATTTCCGCTACTCAACTGGGTATCACGCTTTCTTCCTTGGCGCTCGGCTGGCTTGGCGAACCGGCGATTGCCCATCTGCTTGAGCTCCCGTTAAAGGGTCGCGTGTCTGATACCGTGTTGCACGCGATTTCTTTTACGATCGCCTTCACGATTATTACCTTTCTACATATTGTGCTCGGTGAACTGGCACCGAAAACCTTAGCCCTTGAGCAAGCGGAAAAGACTGCGCTTGCTGTGGCTTTGCCGATGAAGATTTTCTACAAGGTATTCTCTTACCCGATACGACTGTTGGATTGGGCAGGCACTCGCACGGTGCGATTTTTTGGGCTACATCCTACAGGCGAACATGGAGAGATTTACACGGCGGAAGAACTGCGCCATCTCATTGATAAGTCACATAAAAGCGGACACGTCGCAGATGTTGAAAAGCGCTTGATTAACCGCGTCTTTGATTTCTCTGATGCGGAAGTTAAAGAGGCAATGGTTCCTCGTATTATCGTTGAGGCGCTTCCGATTACGGCAACCCTGGAACAAGTAAAGCAGGCATTTCGCGCCCTCGGTTACTCTCGATTGCCTGTCTATCGTGAACATCTTGATAACATTGCCGGAGTCATATTCAGGCGAGATTTAGAGCCTTTTTTAGAAAATCCTCACGACAATGTTTTTAATCTGGAGAATCTCCTCCATCCGCCGCTGTTCGTATCGGAGACAGCTCCGCTTGGTGAGGCGCTCAAACAAATGCAGCTCTCTCGCACTCACCTGGCTTTTGTGATGGACGAATATGGCGGGATGGAAGGTATCGTTACCCTTGAGGATCTGTTAGAAGAGATCGTTGGCGAAATCAACGATGAGTATGACGAAGAGGTGCGATCCCAAATCGTTGAAGACAATGGCACCTATTTATTAGATGGAATGCTCGCCGTGCGTGATGCAAACCGCCATTTCAATCTGGAGTTGCCGGAAGACAGCAATTACACGACGATCGCAGGATTTATGCTTGCCCAAGCTGGCCGCTTGTTGAAAAAAGGAGAGGCGATTGAGTATGAAGGCGGGCGCTTTACCGTAGAGCGTCTAGACCGTTATCGCATTCATCGGGTACGGTATACGCCTGTCACAAATACGGCGCAACATCTCTCTCCCTTTTTGTTTCCCCTGGTCTGGCAATCCTTATACGAGGCGATACACTTGGCACCGGTACTTCATTGAGGTAGAAATATCTGTTAATTCTCTATTTTGTAGGTGCTGGTCGGAAGAATTTTATAAGCCCTTAAAAGGACTACAGACGAAAAGCGAAGAAGAAATGACTATTCGCTTGTCACTTCAAGATGCGGCAAACTATAATTTCGTTTGCCCTGTGCATCGCAAATATTTTCCCTTGCATCTGATTCCATGTTTCGGAGGTTTCTCCTTAAATCTATTATGAAACGAATATTCGCAATTTTCATTGTCACTCTAGCCATAGTTTCATTAACCGATGTGGCCGCTTTTTCGCAGAAACCGCAAGACAAAAACAAACCAGCAACCGCGCAGAAACCGCAAGACGACAAGCCCGACAAGATTGGCACGACAATCGTGCGTTTGCCAATCACCGTAAAAGTGAAAGAGAAATTTTTGGGCGGGCTGGTCCAGGCAGATTTTGAAGTTTACGAAGACGGAAAAAAACAAGTTATAGACAAATTTATTTCGCCCAGTCAATTGCCTTTGAACGTGGGCTTGTTGATGGACACAAGCAACAGCGTGAAATTGAAACTCCCTTTTGAAAAAGAGTCGGCGGAAGATTTCGCCACCACCGTCACAACCTATCGCCGCAAAGATCAGGTGTTGTTTGCGACTTTCGATTCCGATGTAGAACTCCATTTGGATTTCACGGACTCACTGGAAGCCATCTCTAAAGCAATCAGAAAAGTGAAAGCGGGCGGTTACACAAA
>JANMSG010000412.1:0-11691 GCA_031389065.1 Acidobacteriota bacterium
ATTCGCAGAATACAGACCGCAAATAGCGCCACCGGTGATAGGACCGCACAGTTAAGAGCAGACCAGTGATGCGTGCGTAAACTAAGCGCAAGGATGGCGATCCACCATCCGGGTTGCAAGGCTCTTAGCTTTCGCCGCCACTTTGGTTAAGGTAGCACAGACTTTAGCCTGTGTGGTTTTGAAACCCTACAGATGTCACTCTGTACTACATTTTATTAGATACAACGCGCAGCCGTCAGCGGATTATCTTCGTAAAGGTCTAAGGACTGGGCTTGCTCAACTCCAGCGGGACATGACTACTAGCGCTTATTTTATTCGCAGAATACAGACCGCAAATAGCGCTAGTAGTCATAGGACCGCACAGTTAAGAGCAGACCAGTGATGCGTGTGTGAACTAAGCGCAAGGACGGCGATCCACCGCCCGGGTTGCAAGGTCCATCTCACTGATTGCTGCGCGTCAATTCAAAGAACAATGGTTTCTTGGGAAACCGGGTCTACAACAACTTCCGTTTCGGAAGCTTTGAAAAAAAATGCTCAACTCTTGTCTCTGGCAAAGCGCATGCGAAGCGCCAGCATGTGTTCGCAGGGCCCTTGAAAGAGCTTGTTCTGTTTGTACCAGTTGCAATTGCAACTGGCGCTTGTCATACGCTCGTCTTTATCAATCATCAGTTTGATGTGAAAGGTTTTGTCTTTTTCGCAGACGATTCCTTGCACGACACTAACTCCCGCTGCGTTTGTCTCCGGCACCGCCAGGTTCACTGCACCCTGCTCAAGAAAACGCGCGGCGCTCGCTTCACGCTCATTGGCAAAGCGCAACTTGTCCATAGGCAGAGGCTCAAGGCTCAATTCGCGCACGCGATAAACTTGCTTATTCAAATCATAAATCGCTCGCCCCGCTTGCGTGTAGGCACCGAGCGCGCCCAAGACTACAGAACGATCAACATTCAAACGTGAAGCAAGCGCGTCAGGCTTATCAAACCAGTCTTGTTTGAGCGCGTTGAAAACCTGTTGCTGAGTGAAACTGTCAACCGTTGCACGCGGTGCCATCAAATCGAAGTTGCCGGCGCGCGACCAATCATTGGCAGTCCATCCGGAGAGCCCCAACGTAAATGACATATCGCCTAAATCTGCGACATAAAACGAAGGCAATCCGGTTCCTAAAAGATGCACGGAAAACTTCTTCGCCACAGGAATCAAACGCTCAAGCGTCAGCATGCGCCGTCGTCCCCAAACGCGAATCTCTGTTGCCTCATTGCCTTCAAAAATCGAACGCGGACAAACCACTTCAATGCCAAACGGCTCAAAGACAACTCGTACAGGTTCATCGGGTTTTAGAATGTAGCG
Source organism: Acidobacteriota bacterium (assembly GCA_031389065.1). Lineage (GTDB taxonomy): Bacteria > Acidobacteriota > Blastocatellia > UBA7656 > UBA7656 > JACQDB01. The sequence goes on from JANMSG010000412.1 coordinate 1,345, forward strand.
CATACTTCGTGGTCCGCTTTTCTCTTTGTGGCGACGCAAAACGAAACAGAGATTGTGCACATCCATCGGATGCAGATTGAAGGAAACCAAAGGCAAAGACATCGCCGAACTGACTTGCAAAAAGCCGCGCACCCAACTGTCAGGTAAATCTATCTTGACCTCTTTGTAAGCTTCTTCATTTGTCGTATGAACATCGAAGCCGCTTGGGTCTATTTCGAATCGCGTCTGCTTGTAGCTGCGAATCTTTTGAAACTCGTCATAGAGCGCCGCTGAATAATCTACGTTGGTCGTGCCGCAAGCGAATTCGCCTACGTCTTTGAAGACTTCGTAACTTGCGCCTAGCCTGCCGTAGCTTGATTCGTCTTTGCTGAAACACTCGAAAAATACTTCATCAGGATGCACAGTAATCACCGGGTCGAAGAGCACCGCTACGGCAAGATTTTTCCGCCAGGCATATAATCGAAAACGTGATAGAGCATCGTGATAAGGCTTCATTCTTCCATGACTGCGGTGAGTCAAGGCGGTCAAATCAGCTTGCAACTCTTTGATGCGTTCGCCGACATCCGAACGCGCCGCCAAAACATTTTGCCAATCAATCTGCTCCTGTTGTGCCGCCCACTCTTTGTAGGCGGTCTTGTCTTTCGGTTGATAGCGAAGGTCTGAGACAACTACATCGTGAAGTGCGCTGATCGCTTCGCGAAATTCGAGGGACTTGCTCAACTGCCCCGAAAAATAAGTTGGCTCACGGTTCGTGTCAGGCGCAAAAGACAGCTCTGTGCGCTCGCCTACGTTGGCAACGGCTGTGCTGCCTTTGTATCTGTAATCAAAAAGCATTTCGCACCTCCGAAGGTTTTATTTTGATCGGCAAGGGAATCTGCGGAAAAGCGCTATGAATTTTGAGCATCGCTTCAATCGCCGCAGCTTTGTCGCCAATCGCCATGGTTACCGATTGCCTGGTAAAAATTTCTGCGACAAGGCGTGCTGCCTCTTCGCTCTTTTGCGCCTCATCGGTTAAGAAAGCAATCACCCGACTCTTTGCCACACGGGCTTTGTTTACACGCGAAAGCACGCTGATGAAAAAATGCTTCAAAGCGTTGAGCCGCGCCGGATTGTCTATCGCGTAACGTTCAAGATAATTTGTCGCAAAGGTCTGCAAATTTGCCGAAGGGTGTTCACTTAACTTGAGCAAGTATTCCTGTCCGTCCTCATCAGCGAAGAACCTGGTAATGAGTTTTCGTCCGAATGCTTGAACCGCCGGGCGCACGCTATCGCAGACGCTCACAAGAATGCCCGGAGTGAAATCTTTTGCCGTGAAATGCACTGCAAAAATATCGAACCAGAAATCGCGCGAATCATCCCATTTCGAGTCCAATAACTTCACAGCCTTCGCCATCTCTTCCAGATGATCGTTCGGATTCATAGCGTGTTGCAGATGATTCATCATCTTCGAGAACATCAGCCAGGAGGCTTGTCGCACCGCGAGAACTTCGTGGTTCGATAGCTCGACCAATTCATTGAAGTCGAAGCCATCGGCGAACAGCGCTTCGGTGTTGACTTTGTATTCGATGAGGATGCCGCCGAGTTCTTGCGCCGCTTGCGATTTCGCTTGAATCAATTTCCAGACGGTTCCTCGCCTGGCTTGCTTCATCCAGTGAATGCCTAGATCTTCGCGCATGATTTTTACGAGCGTTGAATGGACCCCTTCGTGGGGCTCTTTTTCAAACAAGGCTTTCAAAAAATGTGCGGACAGCTTGAGCGAAAACTCCTCGCGTTGCTCTGGCGTGAGCCCCTCAACAATTGGTTGCGCAGGGATGAAGTCATTAGGCGGGTCAGCTTGAGCGGGCGCATAACAGAGCCTGTGAATCACTGGACGAATGGCGTTGCGTATATCTTCAAGTTCGTGCATAGCGAAGGCTGCTATCACGCCGTCGCGCTTCAATAATGTTTCGTCATCGAACTTCCCGAATAGCTTGATGCCTATGTTGCGCAATGGTGCAAAAGGCGAGGCGATGAGCGAGTTGATCACGCTTTCAGGCAAGTCGCTGACCTTGGTTTGGTGATTCAAAAGAATGTTGCCGCCAAGCTCTTGCACTTCAAGTAGCGCATGACCAAGCAATGCCGAAATCACTTCCATTTCGATGGAACGCATTTGCGGCAAAAAGCTCTTTAAAATCGTTTCCGCAACCTCCAGCGCAACCTCTGACTTCGATGAATGGAGCCTGAGCAACTCGCCTATGAGTTTTGTTGCAAGGGCGTTCGCAGCCGCATCGGAGAAGGCATAGGAGTGCAGCAGATTGCACACAAAAGCTCGCGTATCTGCCTTGTGGCTGAAAACCAACGCGGTGATGAAGTCCACGTCTTTAATAAAGTATTCGCGTCCCTCTTGAATCCAAGCGTACGCTTCTGCTCTGGCAACATCGAGAGCGCAATTGGCAACCGCAAGCGCCAGCACACCATCAGGCGAGGCAGGATTGTAGCGCGCTTTTGCGAGCCTGAAGCCTAAGCTTGCGCAAGCTTCATAAGGTCGCTCCAAAATCATCGCAATCGTGTAAACATCAAGCTCGGCGCAAAACTCCTGGCAATCATTCAAGGCTTTCGCTGCGAATTCAATCACCGGTTTGCAGTTGCTTTCAGCAAGCAAATGAAGCAATCCTTCGGGCTTCTTCTCCCATAATTGCGGGAATGCCTCTTCGCGCATTACAGGCACAAGATCGCCCGGTTTATATGTAGATTTACAACGCCACGCCAGTGAATTGCGCTTTAAATAGTAGCGCGGGCTGTTTTTGTAAAGGATATTGTTTAAAGCCCAGTAGCCTGCAAAAGTGTCCCAATAGCATTTTACATAATCGCCTTTGCCGGGAAAATAAACATAACTTTCTTTCACGGGTTGCGCGTCGGAGTCGGAGAAGGGAAGCAACACACCTACAGCCATTTTTACATAATCTATGTCGCCGATTTCACTCAGGCGTCTGAGCGTGCGCCACACACGATTTCGCAAATAAGCTCGGGTGCGGCTGCTGTAGCCTATGCGCGAGGTCTGGCTTTGAATCTCTTTGCGTCCGTCTTGAACATAATTGTGTGTCGCATTGCCTGTGCCCGTATAAATCCACATAGGATATTTGCTATCTTTATCCAAACCTCTATAAGCGCTGAACATGGCGCGGGCTTTCTCGAAGCGATAGGCGATGATGCCGAAGACTTCCGCGTCGCGGCGATATTCGGCGGCTTTGAAGATGTGGCGAATCTGCTTGAAATAATTCGGCTTCATCGGTGCATTGCGAAGCGTGTTGAGCAATACCGGACGGGTGTTTTCGTTGTCTATCAAATAGAGCTTTTCGAGTACGGCAAAACGTGAATGTTCGTCGCTTTGTAAGTACTTGTTCAAAGCTTTCTCAAATTCTTCGGCAGCCCCTTTTCGAGCCAGATCGCTCAACTCTTCGGGCAGCGCGTTGATCAGTTCATCACGAAATTCGGCTTTTGTCTTTTCGCTGGAGAGCTTGAGCAAGGCTTCACAAGCGATGCGTCGAACCATATCCGGCGTTGAAGATTTCAGGTAGAGTTTGGTCAAAGCAGGGATTGCTTGTTCATCGCCGCAAAAACCCAAGGCCCAACAAATGCAATAGTCCCGCAGAGGCTTATCGCTGCCTATGAACTTGAGAAGAAAAGGCGCGGCTTCTTTAATCTTCAATTCGCCTGCGCGCCAGATGGCTCTGTCGAGCGACCAGGTGGGTTTCTTTTTGAAAATACTTGCAGACTTCTCATCGGCGAAACGTTTCAATACGACTTGCTTGCGCGCTTCAGTATCAGTAGTTTTGACTGCTTGTGGTTTCTTCACGCTTTGCGCATCAGCCGTCGGGCTCAAAGCGTCTCGATAGCCTTTCTTTGTCTTTTCAGCGACGAGACTGGCGAAAACTTTTTCCGCTTCTGTAAGCGACACGGCGCTTGTCGTCTTTGCACCTTCTTTCAGATTGGTACCCTGTCGTCCGTAGCGGAAATTGACCATATAGCGGTCTGGTCCAACTTCGCAAAGGTCAACTTCATAAACCTTGTCAGAGCGACCTTCTTGAAAGACTAAATTTGTTTGTTTAATCAGTCTCATACGTTTTTATAAGTCAGGAGTCCAGAGTCTATAGTTCGGAGTCCGTAAAATTCGGTAGCCATGGGTTTGCTTTACTATTGCAAGACCCTGGACTCCTGACCCTAGCCTTTCTCTATGCCAATTTCTTACTGTTGCCAAGTACATCATTCAACCCGCTGCAGGTTTTAAGAGTGCTCCTATACGAAGCATTCTGGATTGCTCTTGTCTTTCAAGTTTTGCACTGATTTCGTGGGGCGATTGCCGTCAATCAAGCTTTAAGGCGCCTTCATTATAAACTCGAGGGAAGGTAAAACAAGAATAATTTTTGATCTGTGCGTGGAACACGTAGCACACTTACTCCCCAGCATTTGTTCATGATTCCTTTTTATCATACGGCTCATTGTTGTGTATTTCTCCTCCTTAATTAACGATGGCGAATTTGTATCATAGATGAAACATCGTTGCAAGGCATTTTTTTGAGCGGGAGAAGATAGTTTTTATTTAGGGGATGAAGATTCAGATTAATGCGAATTTACTACACTTTTGCCGTTTCCCCTCCGCTATAGAGCCACTCACAATTTATTGACCTGCTTTGACAGCGTTTCATTAGAAGAGTTTTCGGTGATTCTGAATTTCAATATAGGGTGTGATTATACGCTGTCTTAACCTTGCACTTCTGAAATGATAAGCGAAAAACAGCCTCAAACTTTTTGTTGCAAGTATGAAAAAATGTCTTGCAACGCTGTTTCATCTGTGGTACATTCGCTCTCGCAATAATTCAGCAGAAGGAGGACACACTTCAATGGCAAGTTTCAATAAAATAACAATAGTTGGCTATCTCGGACGTGATCCTGAGATTCGTTATACCTCGCAAGGCACTGCCGTCTGCGATTTTTCCGTAGCCAGCACCGAGCGACGCAAAGACAAAGCGGGCGAGCTTCAGGAAATCACTACGTGGTTTCGCATCAGCCTGTTTGGTCGCCAGGCTGAAATTGCACATCAATATTTGACCAAAGGCAGACAGGTTTACGTTGAAGGAACGCTTTCGCAGCGCGAGTGGACGGATAAAGACGGCGCCACCAGAACCAGCCTTGAAGTGCGCGGCTCCGATATTCAATTTCTTACCCCCGCTTCTGACCACGAACAGCCTCAAAGCGCAGTCGCAAAAGCAGGTGTAGGCGAAACTCGCACAACAACAGCAAATAGTGGCAACAGAGCACAAGCGCAAGCCCGTCCGTCAACAGCTAAGGTGAGTTTTGACGAAGATGACATACCTTTTTAAGTAGCCCCTTGAAATCGCCCCTGTAGTCGTAGTTTTCATTGTAGTCCCCACAGGTAGAGGCAAAGCATCGGCAGGTTATTCAGTTAAGCCCCTAACTTCAGATGCTTTGCTTCTACTCATATTCTGATTCAAATTTTTCCTCACATAAAAGAGGCAAATCGAAAACCGCAATACCAAATTGAAAAGGAGAAAAGTTATGACTGATGCAGTAAAACCAATTCCCGAAGGATACAATACAGTGACTCCGTACCTCATCATCAAAGATGCCGCAGAAGCCATCGAATTTTACAAAACAGCTCTCGGCGCACAGGAGCTATTTAGAATGCCTATGCCTGATGGCAAGATCGGGCATGCAGAGATCAAGATTGGCGATTCGGCTATCATGCTTGCAGATGAAATGCCGGATATGGGTTATCAGTCTCCGCAAGCACTCAACGGCTGCCCTGTTAGTTTTTTAATCTATGTAGAGGATGTTGACACAGCATTTCAGCGCGCTATTGATGCAGGAGCGACGCTTGCGCGTCCGCTGGAAAACAAGTTTTATGGTGACCGTATGGGCTCTGTTCGTGATCCTTACGGCTATGAATGGATGCTTGGGACTCACATTGAGGATGTTGCTCCTGAAGAAATGAGCAAACGAATGGAAGCCGAGCATTCCAAGATGGCTGCCGCACAGAGTCAATAGCTTTTGGAGAAATGCAGAAAATCAGAAACTGGAGTTCATGAAACGGCCGCCTAACAAACGTTAGGCGGCACACGGAGTCAGCACGCTGCGCGTTTGTAGCAACCAGGAGAACACGTCATGACGATTCAGCTTGATCACGTCATTGTGCCATCGCACAACCGGGACGATTCGGCAAGGCTCTTGGCTGATCTCCTCGGAGTTCCCTGTGGCGCAGCGAGAGAAGGCCCCTTTTTTGCCGTTTACATCAACGACAGCCTGACCCTCGATTTCATCGAAACAGATGCGCAGTTTCCCATCGAGCACTACTGCTTCCGGGTCGAGGAAGAAGAGTTCGATGGCATTCTTGGGAGAATCAAATCATCTGGAATCGAGTATCGCAGCACAGTCCGAGGCCCGGCCGATAGGCAGATCAACACCGACTATGGCGGGAGGATGATCTACTGGAACGAACCCGAAGGGCATCAATGGGAAGTTCTTACTGTTAGCTATGCCCGTCAACTCAAGTAATGCTTTATAGATACAGGGCCGCTTAACCCTTCATTCCAGCAGAATGCCTTCGCCAGCCTCTGAACTCACACGTTAGGCGGCAAACACACCTTCATATAGGAGTATAAGAATGGGGAAGATCGTTGTTATTACTAACTTGACACTGGACGGCGTTATGCAGGCACCGGGGCACTCAGACGAAGATCCCCGTGGTGACTTCGAGCATGGTGGCTGGGCAGAGCCTTTTGCCGCAATGCAACAACCCGAAGCCAGCGCGGCATTCGCTAATATGGGAGCTTTGCTCTTTGGCAGACTAACGTATGAACGCTTCTATGCCTTCTGGCCAAATCAAACCGACAACCCTTTCACTGCCTTTCTCAATCACCTTCCCAAGTATGTCGCCTCGACAACACTGGAGGACCCGCTTTCTTGGAATAATTCCACACTCATCAGGAATGACGTTGCAAAGACGCTGGAGAAGCTGAAAGAGGAGCAAGATAAAGACCTCGTGGTATTCGGCAGCGGCGTATTTATCCAATCATTAATGCGGTGGAACCTGTTGGATGAATATGTGCTCCTGCTCCACCCGCTGGTTCTCGGATCGGGGCGCCGTCTCTTCCCCGACGGCAGTCCCTTTGCCGCTCTCCAACTCGTCGATACCAAGACGACGATCAACGGTGTGGTGATCGCGACCTACCGACCACTCGAATCAACAGCGGGGAAGTCCTCCTGATGTCCGGCATGTCCTCCGGAGCCTATAAAATCGAAAGGTTACTGGAATATGAATGGAAAAGGTAACATCTAAATACTGACCTGTTGCGTTTAGGAGGGTTTATGAGCAGCCAAGATAGCTCTACAAAACGAGTCGGCATTTTTCTGCTTCCGGGTGAGGGGCGTTCTTACGCGATGGGACGCATTCGTGCTGTCTTCAAAGCCGACGGAGGCGAAACACAAAATGTGTATTCCATCTCCGAGTGGTGGCTGGAGCCAAACACACAAGGCCCAGGGAGGCATTCACACCCGGAAGACGACATTTTCTATGTGATTGAAGGCACCATGAGCGTTCTAATCGGAGATCGCTGGATTGATGCCCCCAAGGGCTCCTTTGTATTGGTGCCAGGTGGAGCGACACATGATTTCGAGAACCGAAGTTCAAGCCGCGCCGGCGTCCTAAACTTTTCGATCCCCGGCAATTTTGAGGAAAATATGCCAGCGATCTCGAAATGGTTTATCGAGAATCCCCCGAAGGACGCCTAACGCTCCACGTAAGCCAGAAGAAAACGCAAAGTTAAATGAGGTCGCATCCATTTTGATTATTGGCTGCGCACCACAAGTATTTTGAAATCTGAAACTATATCCGTAGGAGAACCTTATGATAATTTTTGGTAAGCGTCTGTCAGAGTATGTAGCATTTTCTAAACCGTTTCTCATGTTGATTCTTGTCGTGGGAATTGCCCGACTTGCGCTATCTCTTGGTGGCGTGCCGAGCTCGATAGTCAAGTGGCTGAGCGTCACGGCTGTGGTGTGGATCGGAGTCTTGTACTACTCCATACGAGTCCACACCAGCGGCTTCGGCAGTTACAAACACCTCCTGCCAATCTGCGTTCTTCAGAGCTTGGTAGCACAGGCGATAATCATTGCGGCAATCATCCTGGCGATCTTCACTGGCAATGACAACGCCTACAGCGCGCCAGAGTACAGCTTCGGCAGCGACGACGGGAAGACCTGGCTTCATGTGGGAGCCCATATGGTATTGGGAACGACCTTCGGCCCCCTGATTTCCTGGCTTGTTGGGTGCCTGATCATGTTTGCAACCAAGAAACTGGTGACCAGTGGCAAGGACACAAAAGCTGGGTCGCGCGCCTGACTTAAAAAGCTCTGCACATCAGCCGCTTCGTCCGAGGTTTGCGATGTGGGAAACAAGCGATGAGCACGAGAGGATTGTCTAAAGCTTGGCTCGATTTAAACATTGTTGTAAATTAAAAGTCATCGCTCAGGACACAAGCCTGACCCTGGCAGGAAGGTTTATTCATAAGCTGAGGAGACCCGAATGAAAGCTATATTCAAGACTGCTTCCCCGTATCTGGCAGACGAAATGAACTTGCCGGTGGAGAATTTGGAAGCCGCCATTCCTTTTTACGAAACCATAATGGGGTTCCAGGTTGTATTAAGGAAAGATGCGCCCTGTAAGTCTGCTATTTTCGGTAGAGATGGCATTCAGATCGGGCTAGCCGAGAATGGAGGCGACCCGACCCAGGAAGGATGTTTCTTTGAAGTTGATAATGCCGAAGTGGCCTTCGCGGAATTGAAGGCGAATGGCTTGGAAAAAGAAGCGGCTGACTTCAGGCTCGACCAACATGGAGCCACTTCTTACAAAGTGTTTTTCGTAGTGGCACCAGATGGCCTCTGTTACTGCCTTGGTGAACGACAAGCTTGAGAATGACCCAGATAAAGATCTGAGCCAGCTCGCTTCGCTGCTTTTTTCAAAGGGTTAGTCGTTGCCAAAACTTGACTGAAGGGAAAAGGACAGACTACGAATGAAGGTGACATTCTTCAAATCCGCTTCTGATTTCGGCAAGTGGCTTGCGGCGCATCACGCCACTGCTCAAGAACTCTGGGTCGGCTATTACAAGAAAAATTCAGGCAAATCGAGCCTGACCTGGCCAGAATCGGTTGATCAAGCACTCTGTTTTGGCTGGATTGATGGGATACGGAAAAGTCTGGATGAGATCAGTTACACGAACCGTTTTACCCCGCGCAGACCACGAAGCAATTGGAGTGCGGTCAATATCAAGCGTGTCAAGGAACTGACCGACCAGGGGTTGATGCAGCCCGCTGGCCTGAAAGCCTTTCAGACGCGGGAAGAGAGCCGGTCAGGAATTTACACATACGAGCAGGAAAGGAGTGAAAATCTGCCTGAACCCTACGCGCAGAAACTCAAGCATAACAAAACGGCGTGGGCTTTCTTTCAAGCTCAAGCTGCCTGGTATCGAAAAAAAGTTATTTGGTGGGTGATCAGCGCCAAAAAAGAAGAAACGCGGCTTAGGCGGTTGGATAAGCTAATCGAAGAATCGGCGCACGGACGCCTCTGCTGATTCGCGCCTAACTTCCTTTACGAAAAATTAAGAAGATCTCAAATCAAGATTCGATTTTCGACCCCACCAACCAATCATGCCAAACTGATAATCAAAGAGGCTCGGCGTAAGACCTGGCCTCTTTGGTTTTTCCCGCTATCAAATACTGTAGCTATCAAAATGGACTACAGGCAATCCGAATTGAAACGAGAAACCGTAGTTACGGGTATCGAATATTTAATTCAGCGTGTTACGAAAGAAATTAGTGTGCTACACTCTTTCGTGTTACGAAAATAATAAACGTAGCACTGAAAAAAAAATATTATGAAAAAATCAATGGTTAAGGCGATTAAAATTAATAAAGAACGCGATTCATTACAGCGCTTCGGCGTTTCTATGGATGAAGAGCTTCTGAAAAAATTCGACAAAATGATTTCAGGCAAAGGCTACGCGACGCGGTCGGAGGCGCTTCGGGATATGGTGCGCGAGTTATTGGAAGCAGAGGTTCTCGAGGACGGAGAAGCAGAATCGGTTGGCACGATTTCATTGGTTTACAACCATCACGCACGAAACCTCAATGCAAAACTTACTGCCGCCCAGCACAACGCGCTCGATTTAATCTCTTCAAATTTACATATTCATCTGGATGAAGATAGATGCCTTGAGGTGTTGGTTGTGCGCGGCGCATACAATCGGGTGCGCGAATTAGCCGATCATCTCATCAGCATCAAAGGCGTAAAAC
>JANMSG010000735.1:0-5974 GCA_031389065.1 Acidobacteriota bacterium
AAGGCCGCCCAGAGTCGCGTGTCATCGGGCAGGGCTGGATCAGCCGCAAGCTCCGGGTGATACTCTCGTCCATCAAGTTCGTCATCATCCGGTGCGTAACTCCCGTCGGCTTCCTGTCTGTCCAAATCTATTGTTCCTTCAAGTTTGCCCGTGTCAACGATGACACGAATCAAATCACCGTCACGAATCTTGCCGATGGGGCCGCCAGCAAGCGCCTCCGGGCCAACGTGCCCGATGCAGGGACCAGTGGAGACTCCAGAAAAGCGTGCATCTGTAATCAGCGCTACAGAATTCGCATAAGGCATGTATTTCAGCGCCGAGGTAATCTGGTAGACCTCTTCCATACCCGCGCCTGAAGGCCCGCGCCCCATGAGCACGATGACTTCCCCCGCTTTGATACGGTCTGCGTCCTGACTCTTGATGGCCCGGATCGTCGCCTTCTCACTGGTGAACACGCGGGCAGTCCCGGTCAGACGATAGACTCCATCAGGCCCAATCGCCGAGCGGTCAATCGCCGTGCTCTTGACAATTGCTCCCTCCGGGGCAAGGTTCCCTTTGATGTAGGTAACGGTGCTGGTGAGTCCTTTCTTTTTCGCCTGATCGAAACTCATGATAACCTCATCCGGGTCAACCCCGTCAGCCGAAGCCAACCTCTCACGCAGGGCGCGCCGTCTGTCGGAGGCTTCCCACCAATCAAGCGCTTGATCCAAAGGCTCGCCAAAAGCTGTCAGCGCGCTGCCGTTAATCAAGCCGAGCCGACGCAGGTGCAGCATCACTTCGGGAACGCCGCCTGCCAGAAAGACTCGCACAGTCGTGTGCGGCCCGTTTGGTAAGGCATCGACAAGGCGCGGCACCTGCCGGTTGACGGCAGTCCAATCCTCGATTGATGGCGCTGTAAGTCCCGCCGCGTGTGCGACAGCAGGTAGATGCAACAGGATGTTTGTCGAGCCGCCGAAGGCAGAATAAACCGCCATTGCATTACGGACGGAAGCCTCGGTGATGATGTGGCGCGATGTCAGACCAAGCTCTTTCATGCGTAAGAGCGCTTTGACTGAGCGGCGCGCTGCATCAAGCCAGATCGGTTGCCCTGATGGAGCAAGCGCGCTATGCGGCACCGCAAGTCCGAGCGCTTCGGCGATGACTTGTGCAGTGGCTGCGGTGCCAAGGAATTGACAACCACCACCAGGCGAGGCGCAGGCGCGACAACCAATCTCTGCCGCCTGTTCGAGACTGATCTGCCGGTTGACAAAGCGAACCCCTATGGTCTGGGCTTTGCCTGCGTCTTCTCCGTCGCTTGCCGGTAAGGTTACGCCTCCGGGTATGAGCACGGTTGGTAGATCATGCATCCCTGCCAGCGCCATCATCATGGCAGGCAAACCCTTATCACAAGTTGCCACACCGAGGACTCCCTGTCGGGTGGGCAAAGAGCGAATCAAGCGGCGAAGCACGATCGCCGCATCGTTGCGAAATGGCAGGCTGTCGAACATGCCAACGGTGCCTTGGGTTCTGCCATCGCAAGGGTCTGTGCAATAGCCTGCAAAGGGAATGCAGTCGCGCCGGCGCAGTTCCTCTGCCGCCGCCTGCATGAGCAACCCGACTTCCCAATGACCTGTGTGATAACCGAGGGCAAGCGGCCTGCCGTCGGGCAGACGAATGCCGCCCTGGGTGCTGAGAATTAACACTTCGGGACGCCTGAGATTCATCGGTTCCCAGCCCATGCCTACATCCTGGCTCCAGCCGAAAATGTCGCCGCTTGGACGTTCATGCAAGTCCGAAGCAGTCAGCGGCAGAAGCCCTGTTGGCCCAGCCTGTCTGGTCTGGACAGCATAGATGTCAGGCTCATCGGACCCAAACATTACCTCAGCATCGGACGCCTGCTGATCGGATTCTCTTTCCTTCATTCGCTCACCTCAATTTGTCTGCAATTATTCGATCCATTGCCATACTTTGCCAATGGCAGTCAACTATACACCAATGATGTTAAGTTATGAACCAATTGTACCGAACGGTAGTGTCCTAAAGTTGTGGTGTTTTGTGAGAACCCGCGAAGCGGGTGAAAGCATAAAGCCCAGTGCGTCAGCGCTGGGTATTCTGGTCGTTGTGATCTCCTACCCCGCGAAGCGGGCGATAGCGAGTGGTCTATCGCCCGCTTCGCGGGCTACGAAAATGGCGGGGCAGTTGTCCACAGATTTACTTAAAAAGGGGCTTTGCTGTAGGGAAGAGAACAGGAGGGATGGACGGAAGCATAGAACACAGCACCAAGTTGAAGAGTGCCTCCGCTTCTATTGACAAGGCATCCAGGATTTCTATAATGGAAGGCGCACACAAAAGGAGACCAGTCGATCCGCGACTGGTTCTCGATTTGATTTCCAGTCCATTAAATTTTCGAGACTTACATCCGGAGGCTGTCATGTATCACTCAAGACAATTCCGTATCATTGCAGCCTTGCTGTGGATTTTTGTTGTTACCCAAGTATATCTTCGCGCTCAGGAAGGGTCTCCTCCACCTGGCCAATCACAAAGGGGAGGCAGAGGGAATATCAGAGAATTCCTCGGGCTGGGACCCGCTCCAGACCCGATTGCTGCAGAGCGCGGACAGAAGCTTTACACGCCCAACTGTGCGTTTTGTCATGGCGCAAAAGCCAGGGGCGCCGAAGGTCCGAGTCTGGTGCGTTCACCGCTGGTGCTTCATGATGAAAAGGGCGAGTTGATCGCCCCTGTGCTCGTCAAGGGACGCGTAGCTAAAGGCATGCCCGCCTTCCCGTCATTAACCGAAGCGCAGATCTACGACATTGCGCAATTCCTGCACCTGCAAATCGAGTTGGCGGCAAACCGTGGCACTTATAAACGCCTGAACCTGGTCACAGGCGATGCCAGCAAGGGCGAAACCTATTTCAACAGCACTGGCAGGTGCAACACTTGCCACTCGACTACGGGTGATCTGGCGCATATTGCCAGCAAGTATCCGCCCGATCAGTTACAAACCAAATTCCTGTGGCCAGATGCAGGCGGCTTTGATGGCTCAGGAAGGGCAAGGAAGGTCACCATCATTTTACCTTCCGGAAAATCCATTTCCGGCACATTAAAGAGCCTGGATGATTTCCATGTCGCGCTCTATGATACTGCGGGCAACTATCACTCGTGGTCGCGTGACAAAGTAAAAGTCGAGGTCGAGGATCGTCTTGCGGGGCATCGCCAGTTGCTCGATCAGTACACAGACGGAGACATTCACAACCTACTGGCCTACCTGGTTACCCTGAAATGAAACTTCAACGATTTCTCATCGCTCTTACGCTTGCCTTGCTTGCGTCTGGCACGTTCGGACAATCCCTTGATCCGAAGGCGTTACTCAAACCGCCAATTGATACGTGGCCGACTTATAACGGCGATTATTCAGGCAGGCGCTACAGCAGGCTCTCGCAGATCAACGCCGCAAACATTGGTTTGCTGGCCTTGAGTTGGATGTATCGCACGAATGTCGGCCCGCAACGTGGGGTCGGAATACCCGAAATCAAATCAACGCCGCTTCTGGTTGATGGCATCCTCTACTTCACGATTCCCAATCACGTGTGGGCGGTTGACGCGCGCACCGGCAGGGAACTCTGGCACTACATCTGGCAGGATAAAGGCGGCCACCTGGTGGGCAATCGCGGCGTCGGTATGTATAGAGGCTGGCTCTATTTCATGGGACCGGATGGCTGGTTGATTTCGCTCAACGCAAAAGACGGCAAAGAGCGTTGGCGCAAGCTGATTGCTGATGAAAAGCTTCAATACTTCACCACCATGGCTCCGCTGGTGGTTGGCAATCACATCATCATTGGCGTCGGTGGCGACGCAATGGATGTGCCAGGTTTTCTCGAAGCCCGCGATCCGCAAAGCGGAGAACTGCAATGGCGCTGGTATACCACACCCAGACCCGGCGAGGCGGGTGCAGATACCTGGCCGAATAAAAATGCGATGGAGCACGGCGGCGGTATGACCTGGCAGACAGGCACCTACGACCCGGAGTTGAATCTGTTGTATTGGGGTACGGGCAACCCTAACCCCGTGTATGCCGGTCAGGGGCGCAAGGGCAGCAATCTCTGGACCTGCTCAATCGTCGCTTTGAACCCGGATACAGGCAAGCTTGTGTGGTACTTTCAAGCCTCGCCGCACGACACGCACGACTGGGACAACGTCGAAACCCCTGTGTTGTTCGATGCCCAGTTCAACGGTCAGCCGCGCAAGTTGCTGGCGCAAGCCGCGCGCAATGGCTACTACTTCTTACTCGACCGTGTGAGCGGCAAGAATCTGGTTTCGAAAGCCTATGTTGGCGTCAACTGGTCAAAAGGCGTAGACAGTAAAGGCCAGCCTATCCCTGACCCGGCCAAGGAACCCAAGACCGATGGGTCGCTGATTAACATTCCAAGCGGTGGTGCAAGCAACTGGCCGCCACCGAGTTTCAACCCTGAGACCGGTATGTTCTATGTCAACGCACGCGAAGGCTACAGCATAGCTTACCTCACGGACACAGACGCCATCCCCCAAGGGTACGGTGGCATGGGTGGCGGTTTGTTCTCCGAAGCCGTGCTCAAAGCCCTCGACTACAAGACCGGTAATATAATCTGGAGCCACAAGTATCCCAGCGGGACGTTTGGCAACAGCGGCCCCGGTATATTGACCACAGCAGGCAAACTATTGTTTACCGGAGACCCTTCGGGGAATCTGATTGCTTATGATCCGGCGACAGGGCGCATCCTCTGGCATTTCCGTACGGGAGCCATGGTGAGCAACGGGCCTATGACCTATCAACTGGATGGCAAGCAATATCTGGTGGTCGGCGCAGGCGATACCCTGTTTGCCTTCTCACTTCTCAAAACCACAGGAGGCCGGCGATGAATCCAGTAAACTCTTCAAGCCAGACCATAGAGCGGCGCGGCACAGTGACCAGAAGAGCCTTTTTCCATCAAGCGGCTGCGCCACTTGCGATGATAGGATTGTCGTCATTTTTGCGGGCTGAGGATACCACCAATACCAAAACCAAACTGGGTATTGCCTCGACCTCTTTCGGGCTTCCGGCAACCGGCAATCCGACCGCCAACCCCACCGGCAGCCGTCCGCAAACCAGAGATACTTATGAATTCCTGGAGAAGTGCCATGCGCTGGGAGCCGCAGGCATTCAGGCACAGTTGAACGGCGATCTCGTCAAGTTGCGGGCTCGCGCAGAGCAACTCGGCATGTGGATTGAGGGGATGGTGTCGATTCCTCGCAACGGCGATATGACCGCTTTCGAGCGCAGCCTGATCGATGCTAAAACAGCCGGAGCGACGTTGGTGCGGGGCGCTATGCTCAGTGGCCGCCGATACGAATCATTCGCAACGCTTGCCGAGTGGAAGCGCTGGGTGGATCAAAGCCATGAGGCCATCAGGCGGGCTATGCCGATTCTTGAAAAACAGAAGGTCATCCTGGCGATTGAAAATCACAAAGACTGGACACTCGAAGATCTGCAGCGTCTGCTCAGGACGTATCAGAGCGAAAACTTGGGCGTCTGTCTGGATTTCGGCAATAATATTGCCTTGCTTGACGACCCTATGGAAGTTGTCGAAACGCTCGCTCCATTCGCCAGAGCGACGCATGTCAAGGATATGGGCGTGCGACCGTATGCGGATGGTTTCCTGCTCTCTGAGGTCCCTCTGGGTACGGGTCTACTCGATCTGCCGCGTATGATCTCAATCTTACAGAAGGCCAACTCAAAGTTAGGTTATGCGTTGGAGATGATCACCCGCGACCCGCTCAAAGTTCCCTGCCTGACGGCACCTTACTGGACGGTCTTTCCTGAGCGCAATGGCAGATACCTGGCTCGAATGTTGAAACTGGTGCAGGAGCATACGAGCGACACGTTACCGATGGTTTCTCACCTCGCGCCTGATGAGCGTGCCCGTGTGGAAGAGCAAAACGTGAAGGCTTGTTTACAGTATGTCCGCGATAAGCGGCT
>JANMSG010000472.1:0-6100 GCA_031389065.1 Acidobacteriota bacterium
TTGCTCATCTTCTTACTTTGCCTCCGAATTCTAAAACCTACGAAACCATAGGACATTGGTATAATAAATATCTGAGTCTTTCATTGTCAAGTTTTTTATTTGCGAAGCTATCAAAATTATATAATTCTACTTCCATATTCAGGAATAAGTTTGGTTTTGGATGATATATCAACAGAGATCTGAGTTTTACCTCATTTAAACTATAGAAGATCTAAATGTACCGTAGACTGTCTAGTCTGCGGGGCATTCGAAGCAAACCCTGCTGGTTTTCCAGTGAGTTCCTTGCACTAGACTTCCGCAGACTAGACAGTCTACGGTACCTTGCCTGTCCGCTATGATTCATTTAGAAAATCTATATATGCAGGAGATTATTTGGTAGATTTTTATCTAACTTATTACTACTTCAAGAATTTCTCAACCCTCTTGAATTAAATTGTAGGAGTCAGTCGGAAACTGCATTTGAATAAAGTATGCATAAAGGTTGATTCGTCGCCAGCTATCAACATTCGGTTCGCCGTGACAGATTCTAGGGGATAAAGTGCTGCGATAGAAGGTCGCAACGCTTAGAGGATGAAATGTCACGACGTTAGTTCGGGGAGTTGTTTTAAGAGCAACTCTCCGAACAATTTCGAAACACTTGCTGCTTTTTAGAAATCACCTCAACCAGCAATTCCAAGCAATTTTTGTACTCCTCACACAACATTTTACGCGTTATCTCACCAACGCAATCAAGAGGAAACCAGATGAAAAAACTGTTCTTAACAGTCGTCACCTTAATTTTTTGTGCTGTAATTACTCAAGCGCAAGGACAAGATACACGTACTTCTGTAGAAGGTAACAACAAAACTTCCGCGAGCAAAAACCAAAAAGAGGTTCAACTTGAATCCGGCACTCAAGTGCTGGCTCAATTACAAAGTGTCATTGATGTGCGAAAAGTCAAAGAGGGCGATGATGTTATTTTAAAGACCACAAAAGACATCAAAGCAAATGGCGAAGTGTTAATTAAAAAAGGCGCAACGATAATAGGGCACGTCACGCAAGCGCAGAAAAAATCGAAAGAAAGCAACCAATCCAGCCTTAGCCTGGTCTTTGACAAACTCGAAAACGGTTCGATGATTATGCCTCTCAACGCCACCATTTCATCGGTCACGCAAGCGGCAACCCACACGCATCTTGACGAACCGATGATCGGCGCAGGAGGCAACACCAGTTCAAGCGCAAGAGCTGCCACTCGCTCTCAAGGCTCAGGCGGCTTGCTCGGAGGCGTCACAAACACTGTCGGAGGGGTAGTCAATACAACGACGCAAACCGTTGGTGGTGTAGTCAATTCAACTACGGATACGGTAGGCCAAACGACAGGCACAGTGGGCAATACCTTGAGCGGCATACAAATTTCACAAGTAACAAATGCGACTGCCGAAGGAGGCTCCACGCTTTCCCTCGCTGGCAACAATTTACGTTTAGAGAAAGGGACTTCATTTTTACTCTTGCTCAACAGCGAATCAAAGGGTGAAACAAAAGCGAATAAAGCTGAAACAAAAGCCAATCAAAAGGAGGCAAAGAAAGCGCCCATAGACGATCAGTAAGCTTCACTACATTGTAAATTCAGGAGCAGAAAAAGGCTGCGGACGAAAGAGGCAAACGGGTTGAATGCGGATTTTTTGAGGCAAACGGGATTCGCTTATGGACGTTTTATCAGCTTAAATCCGCAGTCTATTTCTGCTCCTGAGTTGCAATTGTAAATTACCCGCCGCCGCATTAATGCCTGCCCCACTCCCGAAATCCATCGCTCAACAAACGCACGCCTAAGACAAAGAGGAAGATGGCAATCGCGGGTACCAATAAAACAAACGGTTGCGCTTGCAGAAGTGTCAAGTCGTTGGCAGCGGCAAGCATATTACCCCAACTCGGCTCAGGCTCTTGCAAGCCGACGCCTAAAAAAGAGAGTGCCGTTTCACTTAAAAGAAAAGCTGGCAACATCAAAGTCATCTGCACAACCAGAGGGCGTGACATATTGGGCAAAATGTGACGAAGCAGAATTCGCGGCTGCGAAAGCCCTATGCTATAGGCCGCCAGCACAAATTCGCGTTGTCGCAAAGCGAGCGTTTCGCCGCGCGCCAGTCGCGCCATCTCTGCCCAGCCGACAACCACAAAGATCGAAACCAACAAAAACCCTGCGCGCAGTGGCGGCAGTTCGAGTGGAAAGGCAGCGCGCGCCGCCAGCACGACAATCAAGGTTGGCAGCGCCATCATCGCATCTGCCACGCGCATTAATAGAGCATCAATAACTTGTCCGCCATAACCCGCCAGACAACCGAGCAAGATACCCAGCAAACTCGCAAGCAGAGCGCTTAACGGAGCAACAATTAGCGAGAAACGCGCGGCAATTACCAGCCGCGAAAACCTGTCACGACCGAGCGCATCTGTCCCCAACAAATAAACCCTTGGCGGATTCGTTTGACCTGCATCGCGCAGACCGAAAAGATGGAGATTGGTCGCAAATAGACCGCAAAATTTGTAAGAATATCCGCGCACCAAGAAAGCCAGCGGATAATTTTTTGAGGCGTCCTCGACATAGCTACGCGTCAAAGGGTCTGCAATTTTTCTCGCGTAAATAAAAGGACGCAAGTGCCAATTGCCTTCCGTATCACGTAAATGTATCTCTACGATTGGAGCCGAGGGTTCGAGTCTCGACTGTGCCCGATAGTCGTAAGGAGCAATGAAATCAGCCAAAAGAGCGACGAAAAAAAAGCTCAACATGATAACCAGACCCGTCAAAAGCTTTGCGTGCAGTCGCGCTGAAGCAGAGAGAATCCTCCATCGCCTCCGCATATTTTTTTCTTTATTCTCTTTTGAGATATTCGTTTCTTCCATTCCAATTTGTAGTAACAACCGCCAAACGCGAAACCCATTCGCTCAATTATTATTTTCTCCAAAAGTTGTACGGCACACTCTTTACCCTTGTGAAACAGATTGATTGATCTGGCTGACGGCAGTTGCCTGTCGTAATCGTGGGTCGTTGAGGTGCAGCAGAATATCTGCTATCAGATTGCCGATAAAAACGGCTAAAGATGTGATGATGACTATGCCGAGCAGCAGAGGTACATCGCGGCTGCGAACTGCCACGACGCTCAAAGCACCCAATCCTTGCCAACCTAAAATCGTTTCGACAATCACCGAGCCACTCATCACGCCACCTAACGAGTAGCCAAAAATTGTAATCAATGGATTGAGCGCGGCTCGCAAAGCGTGGCGAATTAAAATGTCACGTTCGGTTAGTCCTTTGGCTCGCGCCACCAACACAAAATCTTCGCGCAACGCTTCACGCACGCCTTCACGCACCTGTGCCATAAACAGAGCCACGAGCGGCACAGCCAGAACGAACGCCGGAATCAGAGCCCGCAAAAGGTATGCAGAACCGCTTGCTAAATTAAGACGGTTGTCGTTTGAAGAAGTGCCTCCCAAAATCAACCAAGTCGTGCTGGAAGCCAATGCCAACATAACGAGCGCAAGTACGATGCGCGGCGTTGAAGCCGAAAGTAAAATGAGAAGTTCGCAAAGTTTGTCTGCCCAAGAACCTGGGCGTCTGGCTGCAAGCATGCCAAGCGATAGCGCAACTCCCCAAGCCATCAACAAAGCCAGAAAGGCGATGATTGCCGTGTTTAACAGACGCGGCAACAGTAGGCTTGAAACCGGCGCGTGATAAGAGAATGATTCACCCATATTGCCACGCGCAGTGTTCTTGAGCCACCGCCAGTAACGTACAGGCAGGGGTTGATCCAGCTCGTAGATGTGACGCATCTGTTGAATGGTAGCTTCCGATGCCAGCGGATCATCGCTCAAGGTGTTCAGCGCATCACCACCGGCTGCCGCCAGCAATGCAAACGTCAACATCGTGACAATCAACAATGTCACGATGGTCTGCGCGATTCTGTAAGTAATCAATTTCAACACCAGTGTGTTCTCAGATGGTCAATTGAAGTGCGGACAGAAATCAGTGAAGGATTTGATGAATATTGATAGGCTTTTCATCGCCTTGTCCACTGTTCATTCTCTAGTGTCCATTGTTTCGCAGATTCATTCTTTATGCAAAACAATGGAAAATGAACAAGGGATAATAGGCAATGATACTCACTGATTTTTGCACAGCCTTCGGGCGATGTCTTTCTAACCTTTCGCTGAATCATCCGTCAAGCTATGCACATGAAATTCTGGACAGAGGCTTTCATCTGTGGTTGAATCCGTTGCGGTAAGCAAATCCAACTTTGAGTTTATACAATGATAAAAATAAAGAGACTGCCAAAGTTCTACTCCATCACATTCTTGATTCTGTTATCTGCATTCGCAGCTTGCAAACAACAACCCAACAATAACAACGCACCTTATACAATTTCTCGTGAACGAGTCGTAGGCAAACACGGCGGCGCGCTGGTCGCGCGACTCACTTCGCCGCCAAAGACTTTCAATGTTTTGCTGGCTGGAGATGAGGCTTCGCTAACCATCTCTCTGTTTTTAATTAACAGCAGGCTCATAGAACTTGATCATGATACGCAACTTTACATGGGCGGTCTTGCTGAAAATTGGAAGCGCGGTGCAGATGGAAAAACAATTGAGATGACCTTGCGCGAAGGTTTGAAATTTTCCGACGGGCAAGCGCTCACGACCGAAGATGTAGCTTTCACCTTTCGCGCCCTTTACGACCCGCGCACAACTTCGCCGATCCTACGTGACGCATTGACAATCGGCGGCAAACAGATCGCCGTCACAATTGTTGACACTCGCAATCTGCGTTTGGCATTTCCTGAAGCTGTGGCTTCGCCGGAAAGCTATCTCTACAACGTGACGGTTTTGCCGCGTCATATTCTCGAAGAAGATTTCAAGCAAGGCAAACTCAATGAAGCCTGGAGCGTTACTTCTGATACGCAACGCATCATCACAACGGGTCCCTTTACTGTGCAATCATCAACGCCCGGTGAGCGTGTAGTTTTGCAACGCAACCCGAATTACTGGAAGAGAGACCCAGATGGCGGACAACTCCCTTATCTGGAAACCCTGACGCTAGAAATTGTCGGCGACGCAAATAACACCTTCACACGGCTTGGTCAAAACGCTATTGACATAGCTGACCGCATACGGCCAACCGATTACGCCAATCTGCGAACCTCTCAGGGGGGGGTGCGCGGCTTTGATTTAGGTCCTGGTCTCAGCACAGACCACCTATGGTTCAACCTCAATGCAGGCGAGCGCAATGGAAAGCCCATCGTCAATTTGGTCAAGCAACAGTGGTTTCATGAGTCACGTTTTCGTCGCGCCATCGCACACGCCATAGACCGCGAAACGATTGCCGCTTCGACATTGCAAGGACTGGCTACACCGCTCTATGGCTTTGTCTCTCCGGCCAATCGCGTCTGGTCTGCAATTGATTTGCCACGTACCGAATACAATTTAGAAAAGGGGAAAATACTTTTGCAGGAAGCAGGCTTTATTCTGCGCGGTACAAACGAAGCGCCTGAGTTGTACGACGGCAAAGGCAATCGCGTCGAATGGACGTTGATAACCCCTGTTGAGAATGAACAACGCAAGTTGATGGCTGCGGTGATTCAGGAAGATTTGGCAAAGCTAGGTATGAAGGTGCAGGTTGCGCCTATCGAATTTCAAGGGATCACGGATCGTTGGACAAAGAGTTTCGATTACGATGCCGTTTTGCTCGGCATTTCTTTGACAGACCTGGAGCCTTCCTCTTACTACGCTTTTTTACTCAGCAATGCCAGCTCGCATCAATGGAATCCGAAACAATCGAAGCCTGCGACAGCGTGGGAAGCCCGCATTGATGAACTGGTAGCCGCGCATTCGCAAGAGATTGATCAGCAGCGTCGGCTCTCGTCCTTTCGTGAAATTCAGAGCATCATGTCTGAGCAAATGCCCGTCATTCCCATCGTCGCCCGGCACATTATCTCTGCCGCCAACACACGCATAGGTAACTATCGTCCGAGCAACATCCTGCCTTTCACTTTGTGGAATGCCGAAGAACTGTTCGTGAAGTGATGAGATCTCTTTGCGCGAAAAACCGACCGACGCTTCTATTGTTTCATCGCTGAAG
>JANMSG010000490.1:0-5505 GCA_031389065.1 Acidobacteriota bacterium
GGCTTGTCCCTGCCCGGATTTTGCGAAGCAAAATTAATACCATCGTGCTGACGCACGATTCGGGCAGGGACAAGCCCTGCCCCTACAACTGATCTACAATCTTACCCGCCACGCAATCACAACCTCTGTTGACAAGTCGGCAAGCCGATGCTAATTTCCAAGACTACGGAATTATTTGAGCGGAGATCGAAGCGTGTATCCACAGGCTCTACACATGAACATAGACACACTGAAAAAAAATACAATGACTGCCCAAACTCTGGCGGCGTGTTTATGTCCATGTATCTGTATGTGTACTTCCCTATGGAACCGATCTCTAGTCCACGAGGATTGACCTAGCTCAAGGATTTTAGAAAATGGCACAAAAAGCCTCGGTTCCAAGAAGGAATCGGGGCTTTTTTATTTGTTATGACCAGTAGCTGTTCATCAATTGAGGAGATTGTTATGAGAGTTAACCCGATGCAGACCGTAGAGTCACTGCCGCAACTGCTTGCCGATGTGCAGTCACAACCGCAACCGCTTGCTGATTTCGTACAGGACGAGCTGGCTCATTATGAGGAGCAGATTAAAAAATATCGAGCCGGTGAAGTGGGCGAAACAAAAATGCAAAAGCTGCGGCTGCATTACGGCACCTATGCCCAACGCCAGGAGGGCGTGCAGATGCAGAGGATCAAGATTCCCGGCGGCTTTCTGACCGCAGACCAATTGACGAGGCTCGCTGATGCCTCTGACCGCTTCGGCAGCAACTTCCTTCATTTTACGACCCGCGAAGATGCGCAAATTTACTATGTCATGCTGGAAGAGACGCCGGCGCTTCTGCGCTTTCTGGCAGAAGCCGGCATTACGACAAGAGAAGCTTGCGGCAACACCGTGCGTAACATCACAGCCTGTTATCGCGCAGGCGTCTCGCACACTGAAGCCTTCGATGTTTCGCCCTACGTGGACGCCTTGTTCGGTTATCTGGTGCGCAATAAGTACAATCAGAATTTGGGGCGGAAGTTTAAAATCACCTTTGAAGGGTGCGCCGAAGATCACTCTGGTCTGCGCATTCACGATATAGGCTTTTGGGCGGTCACTCGCGTAGTTGATGGCAAACTCGAAAGAGGATTTCAAGTCTATCTGGGCGGCGGACTTGGTGGCGCCCCTCACCTGGCGCATCTGTATACGGAGTTCCTACCGGTCGCAGAACTATTCAATCTAACGGCTTCGGTGCTAAGAGTTTTTGACAGGTATGGCGAGCGCAAATCGCGCATGAAAGCGCGTATGAAATTCCTGATTCAGATCCTTGGGTGGGAGGCTTTTCTTGCGGCGCTTGAAAAAGAGCGGGAGTTGGTAGGACCTGTACCGTTCACCGATTACTTCGAGGAGAGGCTGCCGCAAGAAGCAGATATTGATGCGCCGACACGCAGACTGGGGATGCTTGATCCGCGCACAGAGGATCCTGAATTCCGGCTATGGGTGAAGGATGCAGTCATAGAGCATAAAGTAACCGGATTTCGTGGCGTCCATGTGCGCATCAAACTTGGCGATATTACGGCGGATCGAGCGCGCCAACTCGCCGAAGTGGCGCGGCGCTTCTCTGCTTCTCAGTTGCGGATTTCAATTGAGCAAAATATCTATCTGCCCTGGGTGCGCGAAGAAAATCTTGTTGATCTCTACTTTGCGCTCAGAGAAATATCGCTGGCTGAAGCGGGAGCAGGCAGCATTGTTGATGTCACCACCTGTCCGGGGTCTGATACCTGCCGGCTGGGGATCGCTTCCGCCAAAGGATTGGGCAGCGCAATCTCAGAGGCTTTCGATGGCGCGTTGGCAGAGTATAGCGATCTGGCACATCCTCTACGCGTGAAAATTTCTGGTTGCCCGAATGGTTGCGCCCAGCACGCCGTAGCCGATATAGGATTCCACGCGGCGGCATTTTCCCATGAAGGTCGAACCATACCCGCGCATCTGTTATTTGTTGGCGGACAGTTGAACCCCGATACCGCGAAGTTCGGCCGCATCATCGGGAAATTCCCCGCAAAACAAAGCGTCAACGTAATTGAAACTCTGCTGAAATTGTATAAAGAGGAGCGCACCGCACGCGAAGACTTCAGCGTGTTTGCGCTGCGAATTGGCGAAGCCAGGTTGAAGCAGGTTCTGGAGCCCTTGCGCGCCGTGCCCGACTTTGCCGCTAACCCGGAATTTTATCAGGACTACGGACACGAGAATGAGAGCTTCGCGATCCGTCAGGGCGTCAAAGGCGAGTGCGCCGGTTCAACAGTGGCAGAAGTAATTCCGAGTATAGAGAAGGCGCAGGAAGGCTTGGCTCAGGCAGAGGCGTTGATCTATCACCATGAATACGAACAGGCGATGCGGGCAGCCTATGATGCGGCGGCGGCGGCGGCGCGTGTGCCTCTTTACGCTCATCTGGTGGATCCGTTTACAGCAGAAGAGGCGCTCTGGGAATTTGAAAACCTGTTTGTTTTATCAGGACAGACGCAAGGCAAGTGGCAGAATGTTTCGTCGCATTTCGAGGACCTAAAAACGAGTGGCGCAGAGGAGATTGCAGCGCGACAGATCGTCGAGGAGGCTAGAGAATTTACCCGTTACTGCGCGAATTTCTCGCAGGTCGAAACGGTTTGATCAGATGTTCGTTTTGTAAAGAGCGGTATCTTTCATTAGGATGTAGATGCTTGCATCTTTCGGCAGCTGGCTGAAAACCAATGCCTAAATTATGTTAGGCATTTACGCTTCTCAGGTGTTCCATGAGTGAGATCAACAAGCACGGGCTGAGCCGAAATATACCAGCTGACGTAAAGCGGTCGGTCCGGAAGCGGTGCGGATTCGGCTGTGTCGTCTGCGGGTGTGCTGTCTACCAGTACGAGCATTTGAATCCGGCCTTCGCTGATGCCATGTTGCATGACCCGGAAGCAATAGTACTGCTTTGTGGTGGTTGTCATGATCGGGTAACTCGGCGACTGCTCTCGAAGGAGACTGTCGAACGCGCAGCGGCCGATCCGCGTTGCCTGCGCCAGGGCTTCTCATTTGGGCCCTTTGATGTCGGAGTTGAGTTTCCAGAGGTAGTGATCGGGACATTCCGAGGGACGCGCACGAGAGTTCTCATTCAGGCCTTCGGCGATTCTATCCTCACTGTCGAGCCGCCAGAGGAACCGGGTGCGCCGTTCCGCCTGAGCGCCCTTCTGTGTGATCGAGACGGGCGAGAAGTACTTCGAATTGAGGATAACGAGTGGAAAGTTCCAACGACGAACTGGGATGTGGAGGTCGTTGGTCAGCTTATCACTATCCGGCGAGCAATGCGTGAGGTCGTTCTTCAGATCCGGACAGAAGCGCCACGAGCGCTGATTATCACACGACTCGATATGTTTCACAGAGGTACGCATATCAGGTGCAAAGAAGGGCAACATCTATCTGTTCTCTCACTATCTGGGCACACGTTCCACGCCGCGGAAGCAGTTGTTTCTGATGCAGATATTGGAATGAGCATCACACCTTCTGGAATCGAGATCGGGCGTGGCGGAAGCCTGTTCTTCGGATACTTACAGACGGGCGGCAGCTTATCTGACTTCCAGCGATTCCGGGCAGCAGGGATGGAGCAGCAGCGAAATCCAGCTACGCTTCACTCGTGGGACCAATTTCGGTCGGAGGTGTTTGGCAGAGTCGTTCAAGACCCACAACTGCTCACTTCGGACGTCAAGTCGATTTACTTCGAGCCATATGGGACAGCGGCACGAGTTGACATCGGGAGCAATTCTTCTCAACCTTTTTCTGTTCCCTTACCAGCGACGATGATTCCAGGACCGATCAACCAAGTGGTCGCCGTTGCCGAAGTGATCGTTTGTGAGATCATTCGTCGGAAATCGAACACCTCACGGCATGACTAACTCATGCTAACAGGAGACAGAGGACGCTTAATCATGACGGAGCCTAACTCTGCATTCGACCGCAGTCGCAACTTGCGGGCTGCTTTCTTTGAGTGGGTTTGCGGCGCGGTCAACTCCGCGTTAGACGCTTGCCACTTAACCGGAATACTATAGCTGATGAACTGAAAGGAAGGATACGTTGATGCAGTCATCGGTCAAGCTTGAAATTGAAGGCAAAGCTGCCAGCTTCAGTAAGGTTTGGGTTCACTTAAAAGCCAAGTGCAAATTGAAACCAGTGCCCTTCAAAGTCACCATTCCGGAGTCTGAACTCAGGAATATATTTGATCCATACGATACAAAACCAGCGACTGAGTCTTGGTGTGATTTCATCAGGAATCAGATTGAATCATTAGGCACATTTATTTTGGAGGCATACTTCGATGCGATGGCTCAAAAAGACGGAGACGAGGAGAAGCGATACGAGTGGGTAATAGCAAAATTGGATAGTATAGTTGAGAATGCAGAAGGAGTAGAATTGGTGGGGCAAGCAGAGCCTTTTGAGCCGACAGCGTATTGAAAGAGGGAGACATAGTTGCCGGAAGACGCGTCTAGCAAGCGCGTGCAGAGAAGTTCGTATAATGCTTCCAATACCGTCAACGCGTTGCGTCAATTCGGGCGGTAAAAAAAAGTAAGCAAACCTCTATTTTGTTTTACAAATGAAAGTAATTGACTATTGCTGTCAAATAGTGGGACAGTAGGAATGTTTGGTTTGCAGATTCAAAGTATTGATCTATTAATAAGAGCTATGAGCGAAGATACCACAAAAGAATTGCCGAACGATGATAACCAGGCTCCAACCACAAAGCCGATGCTTGAAGCAATATTGGCAAAGGTAAATGAGCTTGCCACAAAGGTTGACGAAGGGTTTTCCGAAATGCGACTCGAACTTCGCAAAGTAAACAAGCGACTTGATGTGATGAGTGCTGACCATCAACGAATTCGTACGGACCAAAGTATTTTAGAAGATCGTGTTGAGGATTTAGAGCGCAAAGCCTCTTAATTCTTATCTACCCTGAAAATTTCTACCTGTATAAAAATGCCGGACAAGGCGTTGAGTCAAAGCGCTCAAACAGCAGCGCGTTTCATGGCGTAACCCGAAAGCAATCGCCAGCTTGAGCTGCTTATCTCTCGCCACAGGCGCAAGTTTTGCCGTCAACGCGCCGCGTCAATTCGGGCGCTAGGCGGCAGGCGGTCACGCTCGATCAATACGAAACCTGTAACACCCGTATCCGAGATTGCGCGCGTGCAGGTATGCCGTCCCCTGGTTGTCGAACATCTCTGCGATGACCTCTTCGATGCGCCGCTCTTCGACTGCCTGCCCTTCCACGATCTGATGCCGATCATTGTAGGTACGAAACACAAGGGCTTTGTGCGGGAATCCGAGCGGGTAAATATATAGAAAGGCTGGTTAGTTATATAACTGCCACTCCAGAAATGATGGAACAAATACATCAGCGAAGAATAGAGTGTAGTGTCCTAAACTTGTGTTGCTCTTTGGCAGGGCGCGAAGCGGGCGCAAGCATAAAGCCACGGGTGTTAGCCCGTGGACAGATGCGCGATACAGTTGCGAGCCCGCGAAGCGGGT
>JANMSG010000747.1:0-5967 GCA_031389065.1 Acidobacteriota bacterium
ACTGCCTACTTTGGATGACAAAATCAAAAGCTTTGCACCAGATAAGCAGTAAGGCAAAAGAGAGAGCCAATCGCAGCCGCAAGTTTAGCTTGATTGAGCTAGCCAAAAACCTATGCTTAGCCGCTTAAAATTCCATAAAAATGCTGATGTCTGGACACATTTTATTTGTCAGATTGATTGAGCTCTGAAAGAGCGTCATTCGATAGCCCAGCGCATCGCGCTGGGTGAATCCGCCGAGTTAAGTCTCAAGCCCTGAAAGGGCGAAATCAGGTGTTTCGCCCTTTCAGGGCTTGGAAAAACCATCGAATTGGTGACCCAGCGCGAGGCGCTGGGCTGGTGAATTTCGCACCTTCGGCGCTTTTCAACACATTTTCAAAAAGTGTCCAGACATCAGGCGTCTCCCATAATTCCTGAAGCTCAGCCGGTGTTTTTAGCCCCTGGGTGTTGAGTATGTCTATAGTCGGGTGACGAGGGTCAGCGAATGTGATTTCAAGATATGCAAAAGAAAGTCTACTCCTGATTCTAACACGACAAATCTCTACCAATTTGTGAGGGTTATCGGGATGCCAAAAAAGCCAAGCTGGATTTCGTGAAAAATCAACATCAGCGGGTTCACTAAACGTGCGGTAAACAAAACCTGTATAGCTAATGAAATATTTTTTCCAGTTCTCACCGAAGTCTTCTCCTTTTTGGCTGCTATGGAACCATTCGAGCCTATTGACATACTTCACCAATTCTTCATGCTCTTCGGCTGTAGGAATGTCACTTTCTTCGGACGTTCTGATATTTAATTTATCAATAAGCTGTTTTAAGCCTTGGAAGTCACCATCCTCGCCGCCACGTCTTTTTACAAAACTATGAATAGTACCTTTACTAAGGGCGCACCAATTGCAGAGATAAACAGAGATTACTTTACCTGAGTCATCCAACTCGATAGCGCGCTCAGTAACACGTTCTTGCTTGTCAGCAGGTTCATTGAAATGCGTGTTGCATTCTGAGCATTTCGGGGCGTGTTTTTCTTCTCGTCTCTCAAAGCATTTGGAGCATAGCCAGACGCCGTAAAGCCGAAGAGAAGTAGAAGAAAGGAGTTTTGTGGGAGTTTTAACCTGGCAATCTTGGCAAGCTACTTTAAAGCCTTCTTTAGGGACTTGTTTATTTGCCGATTCCTTTTTTGCCATAGCCCTCCCGTAGGCTTCTCGAATGTTCCAGCTTGCCAATCGCGTTCGAGATTACGCGGCTGTCCTTGTTCTGATCAAGAGCGAGTAAGGCAAGCCGAAGTTAATAGATTTCTATTGTGTGCCGTTTGTCTCTTCCAGCTTTGTAACTCGCTGGCTTGTGCCGATGGCGAGCCTGGTTGCCTGTTCAGCCAGGTTGCGCGTCGCTTCATTGGCGATGATGAGATTATTAAAAGCCTCCTGCGTTTCCTGTCGCATAGCCTCAACATGTCCAACCAATGCATGCTGGCTTTCGACCAGAATTTGAATCTGTGCATTTGTGCTTTCAGCAAGCGCTTTAATCTGCGCGGTGGTCTCTTTCTGGTTTTGAGAAATATCCTGCACACTCTCTTTGAGCAATTCCAGATCAGAATGAAACTTCGCCTGATTTTCGACGAGAAATTGAATCGTGTTTTCTATCTGTTGTTGGTCCATAAAATCCTTTCCTTACTGAATCATCAAACTCACCTCTGGCGCGAAGTCTAAGACCTGACCGCAACTGCAAGTTACGAACGGCTCATGCCTCGCATCAACAAACCTTGCGCCAATCTCAATAGCTTCCTTCTCTGCAAACTTCGCCTGATAGTCTTCCGAGCCTACATAGACGCGATAGACGCGCCTGCAATGGCAATGCACATCTTCTACGACCGGCGGTCTGTAGGTTGGTAAGCCTGTGATCATATGGGCACCTCAGTTGTTTTTAGCCTTGCGCTCAAATCTCAAAACATTCGCCATCTGATTTCTTTTCTGTGTCGCGGCTTCAATCACGCTCTCAATTTCATCAGCGTAGGCTTCTCTTCTCAGCACCAGGCGCGCTTATATCAATCGGCAGAATGTTGCTGCTTACCGTCCAGCGGCGAAAGGTGGTCAAGCTCATCTGCAACATCACTGCGCCTTCACGTTCAAGAATGAGTCGTCGTTTTGTCATTTATTGAGCCTTACGGCGAGGCTTACCCTTTAATTCAGAAAGTGGCTTTTGCGGTCTGCCACGAGTGACTTCACCGACTCCGGCAACGGCATTTTCTGGGATAAGCCAATAACTACCCGCTGGTGTTTCTTCGAGTCTCGCGCCCTTGAGCTTTCCGGCTTTCGCCCATTTTCTGACGGTGATTTCAGCCGCACCAGCAACCGCAGCGGCTTCGCGTATTGTCAGCATCTTTTCCTCTTTCTTCATAGCGCGTAATTTATCACGCGCTGATAATTTCGGACAAGACAGAATATATCAGACCTGATAAAACGGGGCAAGGAAATAATTATCAGTGCGTGATACTTTATGCTTGACATAAAGGAACAGACCTGATGTGTTACCTACATCGCAGCAATGATTCTTTGATAATTTAGCCGAAAGTCGAAAGCACAGATTAAGCGCTTGAGCGCAATGCGAGTAGATGAATAGAGCAAGCTGGTCAAAAAGACGGGCTTTGATTTCAACGAAACAATTCAATAGAAAAAAGTAAAAGCCTCAAGTGCGCTAACACTCAAGGCTTTGATTTATCCGCTCACGCTAATGAGCGAAAGGATATTTAACCCAATGAAACCTTACACCAAGACAACCAACACAAACAAGACTGACCGCATTGAAAAAGCCATCGCCTTAATTGAGCAAGGCAAAGTTTACAGCCAGAGCAACGGCACATTCCGAGTATTGACGGAGAGATTCAACGGCGGCTACACCGTCACACTCAATAGCTGTGATTGTGTGGACTTCGAGCAACGGCAGACAGTCGAAGACAGCGCACCAGGTAAGCACCAGTGGGCAGCAATCGGAGCAACCGCAGCAATGCTGATTGGCGACATACGCAAAGCCGCATCTCTTAGCGCACTGGAAGCGACTGGCAAAGAGTATTCGGGCGCAATGACCGCTTTACCTCAAGTCTTTGTCAATATCGCCAGAAGCGAATACAGAGCGCGCAAAGATGCTTTGACGAAAGCCAGCCGCGAAGATGAAGAAATCGCCATTCTCATCAAGCCACAGCCTAAGAGCAACGGCAACTATAACGGCATTGAAATCTGAGCAAATGAAACAAGGCAGGCAATAAGCTTGCCCTCCACAAATAACTTAGAGGCGAAGAGAGCACCCGATCAAAAGCCCCTCTTCGCCTCGCAACCAACCCCGAAAGGAAGGTGTCAACATGACTACACAGCAACAAAAGAAAGAGCAAGACTGGACAACGCGATTCGGTGAAATGGTAGCCAATCTCTACGGCGACAAGTTGACCGAGCCAACCCATAACGAGCTTTGTGATTCGATCATGAGCATCGCCAACCAAGGCTACACGCCAGCCAACGAAGCGCGGTATATATTGCCGTTTGGCTTGGCGCAAATTTTCAACGAGCCGCCAGTCATCAAGGTCACTCTGCATACCAACAACACGCCTGTATCACTCTACGAGATTATCCAGGGCGACCCTGTGAAGAACTTCGAAAGCCTCATCAATGGCATCAATGAAATTTGCAGACCGCTCGACATTCCCAAAGAGATACGCGATGGAGATCGTCTGCCGGTTCTCACGGTTGAGCTTACCCAACCCAACAACGGCAAAAGCGTTGATATTTATCAGCAGTATTTCCCCGCAGAGATATCTCACAACCTTGCGGATTTCATCAAGGCAGCATTCGCAATTGAATCATCTGCGAACCATACACAGATAGAGACACCCCGCAAAGCAGAGCCAGAGAAGCCAACACCAAGCGATGTTGAGGAAGTTGTCAGAGCAAAGAGCTCTGAGTTGATTGATGAGAATGGCAAGGTGTGTGCCGAGTTACGCACGATGCGCGGCATTATGGGGAAGGGCAACGCGCACGATCTTCAGTATGCGCGGCAAAGATTGCCGAAGCATTCAGATGGTTTCAGATTTCGAGACCGGGGAAATGGCTTTCCGCATTCTTGAAGGTGGCGAATTTTACCCCGTAAGTTTTGGCGTTCACATTACACCCGACGACCCGCGCCCCATGCTTGAAATCGGCGGCTCCTGCAAGGTAGGCAACGCTTACATGCGTTTGAGTGTTGATGATGATTTACAGTCGCCAGCCATCAAGCTCTATGACCGTGACGATAATGTGAGAGCAGAATTGAGCCTGTCAGAAGACGGGAAACCGCACTTCGAGCTTTGCGAAACAGCGGACGCAGCAAAAGAGGCACCCCTCCTGCCAGCCATCAATCTCTGTGACTATGAAAGACTCAGCCTTGATTTTCGTCTCAAGGAAGATGGCGACAAGGTTTTTAACTTTGAGTTTGTTCGCGGCTTCAAAGACAGTGACGAAATCTATTTCAACACCGAAGGCGTAAACCGCACCTCGTTCAATCGTGATGGCTATAGCTTCCCGCTGCGAGACCACCACAAAGGCGAGATACGGGAACGCATCACGCTACCAGGCAAAGGAGAGCTTGAATTTCTTGGCTTCAAGAATGAGAGAGCCTTCCTGCTGATCTGGCGAACCATAGAAGGTCAATTTGAAGCCGAGTTTAATTTATACGACGCGAAAGGCGATGTTGTGCAGACCTTCTCGATTTTGGAATAACCCACCTTTGCAGGGAGGGGCTTTTGTCCCTCCCCAAACATCCAGGAGAACACCATGACGAAAGCTAAAAAGAAAATGGTTGCTAAGAAACGACAGCCACGCAAGAAGACGACCACCCCACCGCGCCCGTATGTTTTGCCAAAGACCGCCGCAGAATTGGGCATTGTTTGCAGTTGCGGCAAGCCTGCCATCTGGTTTGATTATGAGCTTGGCGAGAAGGAATTTTATAAAGGCTTTGTGTGTGATGGTCACAAGATTAGCAATCGAGTTGAGAAGCTCGCACAACCTCAGATTGCAAGAGCGACTATGTAGAATAAAGAAAGGCGCGCCAAGCCAGACAAGCGCGCCTTAAATCATTTTCTATTTCTTTTGCCGCTTCATCACAATGCATGTATGAGATCTTGGCTCGCTAGGATCGTTATTGGAGATTATCTGAAATTCTGTCATCTCAAATCCCTGATCGCCCCATCTGTTCATCGTCGCTTCAGAGGCATTAAGTGTCTCTTGACCCAACACGATATATTTGTATTCCCATCTTGGAGCACCTGTATTTACAGGCGGAGAGGTCTGTAGGTTCGTTTCAGGTTCGGCAAGAACGTTTCGATTTAGTAGGTTGCCAGCAAGGAAGCTAAGTAGCATCAAAAATCCGACAAGGAGCGTGAGTTGCTTTCGGGTCATATTTCTATCCCTCAGTGAAAGTTTCTCCCCATCCGCATAAGTTTAACGCTCTTGCTGAGGAAATGTTCAATCCTTGGACAATCCTTTTTTCTTGGCAACAAAGATTTCAGAATCTTCGCTCACCCCTGCCGCGCCTGCTTCGTCTTCCATAACGGAATGAATCACGCTTCAGAAGCGCGCCAGCTTTTCCTGGTTCCTCAGCGTGATCCAGAAATTTAGTCCGTCACTGCAGGCGCCAAACGAGCTCGTACCAGCACCTGTGGGGAAAAAGCCGAGAGGTGTAAGGTCTGCCGCCTTCCACAACGAAACATTGTTGCCACTAAAGTTCGTGACCAGGATGTGTTCGCCATCGAAGGCGGCGCTGAGCGGTTGATTGAGACCATTGCCGGTCAGAGTTGCCAACTCAAATGCAGTTGCCAGAGGGTTTCCCTCCAGGTCTTTGACGCGTACGACCGTCACGGAGTTTGAGCTTTGGTTCGGCACCCAGATGTTCGTGCCATCAAAGAGCGGATAAATGGGGCGATTGCCCACATTGATGGTTTGCGCGATACTG
>JANMSG010000511.1:0-4128 GCA_031389065.1 Acidobacteriota bacterium
CCGCATATTCAATCTCTTCTTTACGACCAAAAAAGGCGGCACAGGCATAGGCCTGGCGCAAGCCTTCCGCGCCATGCAACTGCACAACGGCAGCATACACTTTGAAAGCGAAGTTGGTATCGGTACAACTTTTGAAATTATCCTTCCGGCTCTGAGTTGAAACGAACCATGAGAAATTTGCCTTAACACAGTTTATTGGTTGTACAGCGAAGCGCCTGTCAGAGAATCGCTAAAACCCGACAACCCAGTAAATCGCTATTTGAACCCTGCGGCATTGAGGACAGGTTCGGTTCCTTTCTTGTCCGAAGCTGTTTGTAGATACGAAACGCTCACACGCTGCTTTGACCCCTGAGCGGCTTCGCCCAATAGCTTGAGTGATGCAAATCGCGCAAAGTGGTCTGCCTGTTGTATTAAGTAAGCATCCAGACCGGCCATTCATCTTGCTCCTATGGAGAGGCAGGATAAATTTATGGTAAACGAGTAAGTCCTGGCAATTTTTTCTTTTGTCTTGCGAACCTGAAACGGTTTTCTGTCATCTATAAATTTGGGTGGCAGGATGAGCAGAGGGGATTGCAGAAGGAGATACAAATGTCGAAGCAATCCATGAAAAGAGTCTCTGTGATCGCTCTTACAATTTTACTTTTGAACGCCAGCCTTGTAATGGCGCAAGAGCCGATTTTAAAAATCACAAGACCTGCCGGTATAGAAAAAACACACAACAGAAATACGCCGACCACAAATCTCGAACGTGATTCTGCTTTTCGCAGATTACACCATGAAGTTGTCTTGTCAGGTCAATCGAAAAACAGAAAAAGCAAGGAAGCAAACCAACAAGTAGTCCGGGAGAAGATTTTTCAAGTTGCCAACGCCCCCACTGTGCAAAGCTTTGGCACAGGCGGCGGTGATATTAACGAGATAGAGCCCAACCACATCATCGCGCAAGGGGTTTCCTTGCCTGTCAATATCTTCGGCAGAATCAATTTTGACAGCGATATTGATTACTTCGCTTTGCAAGGCAAGGCCGGACAGCAAATCGTCATAGAACCCTTCGCCACGCGCTTGAGCAATTCCGATTTGGTAGCCGACATCGTTTTGTTCAATTCTTCGGGACAACAAATCAGGCGGGATTTCGGCGATGACCGAGATGACCCCTTGATTACTTATACTCCCTTGAATGATGAAGTTTTCATTGTCGGTATCGCAGACGTGGATGACATCGGGGGCCTAAGTTACAACTATGTGCTCAACATTACGAGAGGCATAGATGTGAATGAAAGCGAACCCAATGACCGAACAGCGCAAGGGCTTCCTTCGCTGCCGGTTACGGTTTTCGGGGACATCAGCCAAAGAGATGACGTAGATTTTTATAGCTTTATCGCAGAAGCCGGACAGACCTTGATCGTTGATGTTGACGCAGAAGTTTTCGGTTCCCGCCTTGACCCGGAGATGAATTTGACAGATCCGCAAACCGGACTTGAATATTTCTACAATGATCAATTTGATGGCGATGACCCTCGCTTCAATATCGTGCTGCCTTACACAGGGCGTTACATCATCGGTGTGGGGGCGTTCAATAGCAACTCAACGGGTTTTTACAGATTGAATGCTTCGCTGGTGTCAAAAAACGGCGCGCCGCTCATCACGCGAGTCACACGGATTGCAAAAAAACTCCTGGAAGTTGAAGGTGTAGGTTTTTCAAGCGCAACGATTGTCGAAGTCAATGGGATTGTGCGTAACACTACAAATCTGACTCCGGGTATTTTGCGAGCGAAAGTCAAAATCAAAGTCGGTGACCTTGTGACGGTCATTAATCCGCCCGATAGCAGGCGCTCGAATCCTCTGCTCGTGCAATAAAAATGTAAGAACCAATATCTTGACATGCCAATAGACCTATGGTTCAATGCGCGTGTCAAGATATTTTAATCTTTTTTGCGAAAGCCCCTACAAAGGAAGCCATAAAAACACAGAGAATCTCTCCCATATTTATCGCTTCTTTTGTAATCAAGTCGAACAATTTTTTAGTGAGTAACAATATGCCCCGAATTCATCGGAATTATTATCTCTTTATCATCCCCCTGTTTATCTGCTTTTTTACTTCGCCTTCAAAAGCCACAACTGCCGTTATGCTTTCCGATAGCGAATTAGCGGTAAGCTCGCGAGTCATTCTGATGGGCGAGGTGCGCTCTGTAAGGAGCGCCTGGGATGAGACGCGAACCGTTGCATGGACTTACGTGGAAGTCTATTGCGAGCGCGTTTTGAAAGGCGAACTGCAAAGTAAGACGATCGTTTTGAAACAACTGGGCGCTGATTTTGCTGATTCAGGGCTTCATGTTTTCGGGCAGCCAAAATTTACACTTGGTCAACATACGCTTTTGTATTTGAACACCTATGCAGATGGCAGTTTGCGTGTCGCTCATAATTTTATGGGCAAGTTCAATGTCGAAACAGACCAACTTACCGGACAATCCTTCGTAAAGCGTTCCCTACGGGAATCAGAAATTGAGCTTTTATCTCTGCACCAAGAAGATGAAATTACGGAACGCGCGCCACTGAAAGAGCACCTGCGAAACATCAAAAAGACCCTGCGTGACCAGTCTGAAGCAGTTGCCAGGTACGAAGCCATTCATCGAGCGACTCCACTTATTGAAACGCCTTTTGAGTATGAGCAGATTCAAAAACAGCCGGGAAGCATCTCGCCGCAATTTGAATTTTCAGCCGGTGGTGTCAGGTGGATGCAAGCCGATTCCGGGCAACCTGTCAATTTTTTACTCAACTCGGCGCGAAGCCCTGTCAGCACAGGCGGCTCGACTGAAATCACGCGAGGTATGGATGCCTGGTCTGCGCAAAGTGGTGCAAACATTCGCCTGCAAATTTCAGGACAATCTGGAAATTGTGGCGTCCAAGGCGATGGCACAAATGTCATTTCATTTGGCGACTGCTTGAATCAACTAGAGGCGCCAATCGGATGTGCGGGCGTGGTTGCTCTAACATCCATCCGATGGATGCTGGAAAGCGGTGTGGTTGGCGGCAGAACTTTCAATCGCATCATCGAATCAGACATTGTTTTCAACGATGGAATGGATTGTTTTTTAAGCAATCCGACAAACCTGTCAGAAGTCGCCTGTCACGAATTGGGCCACGCCATCGGCCTGGGTCATTCAGTAGATGCCGGAGCAATAATGTTGCCTTCTGCAAGAGGCAGTCGCGGCGCTGTGCTTGGTGAGGATGATAAAGCGGGAGTTCTGGCAATCTATCCTGCTTCATCAGGCGGTGGTGGCGGCGGTGGGGGTGGCGGCGGCGGTGGAAGCACAACCAATGACGCTGCATTCGTCACCCAAAGCGTTCCTGCAACGATGACTGCCGGGCAAACGTATACGGCTTCGGTTCGGGTGCGAAACGCAGGCACTACCAATTGGAATGGCACCTATAAACTAAGTTCGGAAAATCCAACTGGGAATTTGCTATGGGGATTGAACAGCGTGAATTTGCCAAACGATGTTCCTGCTGGCTCAGAGGTGACGTTCAATTTTACCATCACTGCCCCTGCAACTCCCGGGACCTACAATTTTCAATGGCGGATGATGAAAGATGGCGCAGGCAGTTTCGGCGCGTTGACGGCTAATCAGCAAATCAATATCAGTACATCGGGAGGCTCAGGAGGCGGGCAAGTACAGATCACCAGCATTAGTTTAGCCGATGGGACGGTCGGACGTTCATATAAACAATTATTGAGCGCAACAGGCGGTCGCGCGCCCTATCAATGGCAAATCTCAAGTGGCAGTCTTCCGACAGGATTAACCTTTTCATCAACTGGCGTTATTGAAGGCGTTCCCACCAAATCGGGGTCCTACTCACTCGGTTTACAGGTTTACGATGTCACCAGCAACCCTGCTAACGCAGATGCAAAACGGGTAACCCTTAACATCTTTGAACAAAGTGGCGAGGCGTCAAATGTGCCTGTAATCTCTCGCATCAGAATTAAAGGCGAAAAGAAGTTCTTTGTCATCGGTCAAAACTTCAGCAACCAATCCTTTATAATTTTGAATGATGTTTTCTTAACGCCGTTCTCTTTCGATCTGGATGGCGGTACCGGCACACTCTTTTACAAGGGGCGATTAAATTTAAGAG
>JANMSG010000543.1:0-5016 GCA_031389065.1 Acidobacteriota bacterium
GTTGCAGGACGAAGCCGCAGCCGGTGGAGAACCTGTGCCAACCCAACCGCGCTCTTCTGAAGATGGTGACGAAGATAATGAAGGCAATCGCGGCGATGACCGCCCCAGAGACGACCGTTCCGGAGACGAGCGCCCACGCGGACCTCGTCCCGGCGGCAATCGTGATCGGCGTCCGCCGGGCGGTGGCAATCGTGGCCCTCGTCGGTAATCAAAAATAAAAGAGCGGCACTGATAAAAGCCGTTTCGATTTGCCAAAGGCAACCAGGAGGATTTCGATTTCTTTGGTTGCCTTTGGCTT
The DNA here is from genome assembly GCA_031389065.1 of Acidobacteriota bacterium. Lineage (GTDB taxonomy): Bacteria > Acidobacteriota > Blastocatellia > UBA7656 > UBA7656 > JACQDB01. The sequence goes on from JANMSG010000543.1 coordinate 299, forward strand.
TTTGTTATAAGAGCACTGGCGAAGTAATCGCAAGGTAACAGGTGGGAGTTTTTGATGGCCTCTATAGAAGACCGTAATACCGATTTGCAAAACAAAATAAGAAACCTCTAGTGAGCAGCGGTTTTTGACCGCTGCTCACCTCAACTCATTATGATTTGCCATTCGGTATAAAAAAATGTTTTTCTCAAAAAAGGAGAAGCGGCGTTTGGAGTTCCGCTTGAAGGCGAATGCCTGAAGTTAAGATCAAGAGCGCGGCCTTCTACCTGGCGGGTTATTTTTGCTGCAAGAGCTTGATAAAGCGCGGGTCGTCGCGCAACGGGTCGAAGTACACGTCCACTTTCAGCAACCCCAGGGTAAGGCTTTCTTTGTTTTGTTCGAGCAGCGCGAGAGCTTGTTCTTTATCGCCCAGACCGGCGTAAACAGCCGCTACATAGTAGGCGGAAGCGCGACCCTGGCGGAACAGGTCAAGTAATTGCCTGAGAATTTTTTGCGCCGCGCCGCGCTGCCCGGAGACGGCGTAGACGTGCGAGAGCGCCGCCAGCGCCAACGGCCCGCCGTTTGAAAAGCTGACACAGCGCTCGAACTCGCTGATGGCTTCTTTGTACATCCCCTTCTGTTCGTAGGAAAGTCCCAACCCCCAGTGGGCGCGCATACTGTTCGGGTTCATCTCGATTGCCTGGCGCAGTTGTTCGATGGCTTCGTCGTAGCGGCGCAGGCGGTAAAACACCATCCCGTGACTGGTATTGAAGGCCACCGACAGCGGATCAATCTCTCGTGCCCGCTTGATCTTTTCCAGGGCTTCTTCGAGCCGCCCGTCGCCGATCAAATCCACCGTGTAAAAACTGTAAGTGATCGCGTAGTTCGGGTTCAATTCGATGGCGCGGTCCCACTCGCGATGCGCCGCTTCATCGTCTTCCCTTGCCAGCGCCGCGCCGAGCGAGGTGTGCGCTTCGGCAAGCGTGTCGTCGAGTTCCAGAGCTTTGCGCGCTGCCGCTTTCGCTTTGTTAAAGTTATCGCGCTCCCACGCCGCGCCCAGAAATATCTGCGGGGTGCTCAGAACAATGTAGCAGTCGGCGATTCCTGCATACGCCAGCGCGTATGTCGGGTCAATGTCAATCGCCCGCTGGAAATGGGCAATCGCCTTTTTCATCTCCTCCAGACTCTGTTTGTTCCAGTAATAGCGTCCGCGTATGTACTCTTGAAACGCCTCGCTATTCTGCGTGTAATCTTTGACCAGTTGCTGGCGTTGTTCACGGGTCAGTTGCAGCGCCAAAGCCCTTGAAACTCTTTCCGAAATGGCGGTCTGCACGGCGAAGATGTTGGTGAATTGCTCGTCAAAACTTTCCGCCCATACTGGCGACCCGTTCTCGGTTTGCACCAGTTGGACAGTGATGCGTATGCGGTCGCCTGAACGTTGCACGCGACCTTCGAGTAACGCCTCTACGCCAAGCTCTTGACCAATGTCGGAAAGCTCTTGCGTGGAGTTGGCATACTTGAGAATGGCGCTGGTCGGGCGAACAATCACCGGATTGAGGTTGCTGAGTTTGGTGATTAGCGCATCGGTCAGCCCCAATTCCAGAGTTTCATCGTTGTCTGTCGCGCCCAGCGACTTGAATGGCAGCACGGCAATCGAACGCACATCGCTGAGGGTTTGAATGGGTTTTGGTTTGCTTGCCAGCCACAAAGCAAACACTACGGACACCATCATCGCGACCAGAGCGGCAAGCAGAAAGATTGTGCGCGAGGAGTGGCGACGAGTCTTTGCAAGCGTCACAGGCGCAGCGGCAGGTAACTCCAGCACTGGCTGCATGACTAGCTCTGCGACGGTAGCCGCGCTGACCACCTCTTCCTCTTCTTCGATTGTAATGCTTGAAACCGTCTGTTTCGTAAGCAGCAAACTTGCTTCTATATCCATCAACTCACAGACATCGGCGACGAAACGATAGCCGCGTCGCGGCACGGTCTCTATATACTTCAAGCCGTTTGCGCTCTCGCCCAGGGCTTTGCGTAAGGCAGACATATTAACTGTTAGATTGTTCTCTTCAACGAAAGTGTCGGGCCATACGCGCCGCATCAGCTCTTCTTTGTCGAGAAGCTGTCCGCTGTTTTCGACCAGCACCACCAAAATGTCGAAGATTTTAGGCGGCAGCGCTACGCTCTCGCCATCGCGGGAGAGGAGTGATTGTTCAACATCGAGTTGAAACGCGCCGAATTGGTAAACCTGCCCGAAACCTTTGCTCATATACGTCTTAGGAAATCCTTAGCAAATCCTTAATGGCTTCTTAAGGACTTTTTATACACCAGTTGTTTACAGTTTTCAGGTCTTGAAACAAATTAACCTGAGAGCAATCAGAAGCTGTGCATTGTAACATCGGCAATGAAAATGAACCAAGCGATAGCAAACCGTATAGACAGGCACAAGCCAACGGAGACCCTTTGGTAAAACGAAAGACTACTCATATTACAGTGACCACAGAAGAGGTCTGGGTGGTACACAAAGCGCAGCTGATTGCCGAGCAGTGGTGTGAGTCGTGCGCCGCCCAAGTCCGTATGGTTTCGGCGCAGGGGGCTGCCGCGCTTGCCAAAGTCAGCGCCCGCGCCATCTATCGCGCCGTTGAAAGTCAACAACTGCATTTCAAAGAAACCTCGGATGGACGGCTGTTTATTTGTCTCAACAGCCTGCCGCTTGTAAGCAACGCAACAGTAAGACAAAAGGCAATAGATAAGCCACCGGAAGCGCAATAAAAACAGCTCGCGGTGTTCAGGATGGAGAGAACCTGAGAACGCTTCGACAGGGCACCGATTAGAAAATAACAAAATTCACATCAAGGCTTGGCAAAAGCCTGAACGATTCAGCAAAGGAGAATTCTGCATGAAGTCCTCACGCAAATCTGCAAAATTTATTATTTCAGGAATTATTATAACTTTTTTGATTCTCTGTTCATTAACCGGAGTGAGCCGCCTGGCGGACAGCTCTTGGTTCCCTTTATCTAAAGAAGCGGCAAACCCCGAAGCCTATAAAATGACTCAAGACTTCGGCGGTGCGCAAGACCCCAACGCCGTCGCCACAGTCTACACGGTCAACAGCCTTGCAGACACCAACACCGGCTCAGGTACGTCCGGGACTCTCAGGTTCTGCATCAACGCAGCCAATACGGCGGGCGGCACCAACACGATCATTTTTGGTGTGACGGGGACGATCACCTTAACGAGTTCATTGCCGACCATCAATAACAGCCTCACCATTGATGGACCCGGCTCGAACAGTTTGACCATCAGCGGCAATAACAGCGTGCGCGTGACCACGGTCAATAGCGGCTTTACGGTCACGTTTCAGGATTTGACCATCGCCAATGGCAGGGCGCTCAACCTGCAAGGCGGCGCGATTGATTCCAACAATTCTACGGTGACGCTGCAAAACTGCGTCTTTGACAATAACTTTGCCACGTTCGACGGCGGCGCTGTGCGCAACAACGGCGGCAACATGACGGTCACCAATTGCCTGTTCATTAATAACATCTCTGATGAGCCGAGCGGCCAGGGCGGCGGCATCAAACAAAACGGCACGGCGATGACCGTGAGCAACACGACCTTCATCAACAATTCTGCCAGCGCTGGCGGCGGCTTCCACGTCGGCAACGGCTCGACCAACACGACACTGACCAATTGCACCTTCTACGGCAACACGGCGACCTTTGGCGGCGCCGTCGAGGCGCGGGCGAGCGCAACGTTTCAGAATTGCACCTTCACCCGCAATGTCGCGAGCGCCACCGGCGGAATCACCGTGATTGCTCAGCCAACAACGCTGATCAATACCATCGTGTCAGGCAACCTCGACCCGAACGGCGACCCTTCCGACATCGAGAAAGGCGGTACCGGCTCGTTTAATACGGCAGGTTCATTTAATAATCTGATTGGTGCAGCAGGCAGCTCGGGCTTTACCAATGGGACAAATGGCAATCAGGTCGGCGTTCTGGACGCGAAACTGGTTCCGGTCGGCAATTACGGCGGCACGGTTCCAACGGTGCCGATTCGCCCATCGTCTCCGGCGCGCAACGCCGGAAACAACACCGGTGCGCCGACGACCGACGCGCGCGGCTTTAATCGCCCACAAGCGACAACCGTGGACATAGGAGCCTTTGAACTGCAAACCAATTCCATTGTCACCAACACTTTGAATTCGGGCGCGGGCTCCTTGCGTGATGTCATTGCCGCCGTGCCGGTGTTCGAGGTCGTCCAGTTTGAAAGCCCGCTGTTTGACTCGGCACAAACCATTTCGCTATCGGGCGGGCAAATCACCCTCAGCAAAAATCAAGCGATCTTTGGTCCCGACGCCAGCCTGCTGACGGTGCAGAGTACGGCTGCAAACAGCATCAACAGCCGTGCCTTTTTCATCAACTCCGGGGTTACTGCCACACTCGGCGATATGAAGATTGCCAATAGTCAGGCTACATCGGAGGGCGGTGGTATTAGCAATCTGGGCATCCTCACGGTGAGGACTTGCGTGGTGGATAATAATACGTCGGGTAATGAGGGGGGCGGTATTTCCAACATTGGAACGCTGACGATTATTGATTCCACGATCAGTAATAACACCAGCACGACACTCGATGGCGGCGGCATCGGTAGCTATGGCGCATTGATCGTCAGCGGCTCTACCTTCATCGGCAACTCGACGAACATTGCGGGCGGCGGCATCGCCATTATGAATGGCGGCC
>JANMSG010000586.1:0-2159 GCA_031389065.1 Acidobacteriota bacterium
CTTTCAGGGCTTGAGGAGTTTGTACGACTTGGTTCCAGTGGCTGCACCACTGGCTAATCTCCTAAACCCCTTCGGGGCAATTACGGCTGAGCAGTTACTTCTGAAAAGCTATAAAAAGGATTAGATATGCGTAAAAAAGCCTGGCTATCATTAGCTCTCATCACTGTCTCGCTGTTTACTTCCTTAACAAATGTAGAGGCGGGCCCGCGCATTAAAGTCATCAAGCTGGCGGTGAGGAATCCGAGCAATCAAGCGCGCGCGCAAGAGAACATCGTCGTCAAAGTCGCTGATCTCAAGCGTATTGCAGCAGATTTCAAGCCTGCAACTATTGTCATCACCACCTCTAACGCAACGACGCTTGATGAAGATGCCCGCACCTTTGAAACCACAGAGTTGCCATCGCAGGCAGACGACCTGGATGGCGACGGCAAGGTTGACGAAATCGCTTTTCAGATTGCCTTGCGTGCCAATCAGACGCGAATCGTAACCATTGCTTATGGCGACGCGGCGACCCTGCATCGCTTGCGTAGCGATTATCCGAAGCGCACCAATGCCAGGTTCACAACCAAATACGAAGGCATGGGCTGGGAATCGGAACTCACGGCTTGGCGACTCTACTTCGATGCGCGCAACGCCATTGATCTTTACGGCAAGCGACGGGCAGGACTCCATCTCGATATATACGGCGCACCCGAATACGACTATCACGAAGAATCTCCTTACGGCCGCGACATCTACAAGATTGGCGAAGCCTTAGGGATAGGCGCAGTGGGTGCCCTCGTTGACGGTAAGGTAATCAAAGTGGCAGAGGTTACAGAGCGTCGTCAGCGCGTCATCAGCACGGGACCGGTTCGCGCTGTCGTCGAACTTCAATACCTCGGCTGGAAGGTCGGCGGGCGTTCGGTTGACCTGACAAGCCGCATGACGCAGTGGGCAGGAGAGCGCGGTTTCATCCATCAGATTACCGCAAAGAATGCCGAAGGCTTGACGCTCGTGACGGGCTTACCGCGCAAACCCGGATTGGCAGAAGTAGGGGCGGACGCAAGCAACGACAAACAGGCTCGCGTTGTGTGTACCTGGGGGCATCAAGTACTCAAGACCGGCGCGACAGCCGTCGAATCTCTAGCGGATCAAAACCTGGGACTTGCGCTGCTTGTGCCGCCTGCGTCAAACGATAATACGCCAACTGACAATGCGGCAAATCACCTGGCGCGCATTACTTTGAAAGATGGCTCGGCGTGGTGGTATGTCGGGGCGGCTTGGGATCAGGAAGGCTCAGAGACAGTCAAGATTTTCGCAGACAACGCAACGCGACGACACCTGCACGGCTCGATTGCCTTGCCTCCTCAAGGAATCACCTCGCGGGAAGGCTTTGTGGATTACGTCAAAGAGTTAAGCATACGCGTAGCGAATCCGGCCGATGTGCGTCTACTCTCAACCCAAGCTGCGTCGCAGTCTGCGCCGCCTGACACACTTCATCCGGCGCAGCGCAGGACTTACGCGCAAGCCATTGCCTTGATGCAGCAGGCCGTAGATCGCACGGCGCAAAAGTGGGAACCGATTATCTCTGCTACTCCGCCAGAGATCGTCAACAAAACCACAGGACTTGGTTTCTTCACCGAAGGCAACCATCAAACAGGCGAATGGAAAGAGCAGAAAGGGTATTTCTGGACAGGATGTTTCTGGATCGGTGAGTTGTGGAAGCTTTACGAGAAGACGAAAGATGAGCGTTATCGCCGCTGGGCTGAAACCTGGCACTCTCGCCTGATCGGCAAAGAGATGATACAGAATCACGACACAGGTTTTCTGAATTACTATACCTCCGTCTTCGCTTACGACCTGACGAAAGACCCAAAGTATCGCGCCAGCGGCTTGCGCGCCGCAGAGAGGTTAAAACAACATTTCAACCCTGTCCCGGGAATCGCTGCGTCTTGGGAAGTAGGCGGCGACGATACGATTATAGACACCATGATGAATCTGCAAATCTGGTGGTGGGCTTCACGCGAAACCAAAGACCCGCCAGGTGGTCTGATCGTGAGAGATCCTGAAAGCGGCGAGCCTACAGGCATTTTGAAAGATGCCGCGATGAATTTCGTCTCAAAAATTATTCCGGCTCCGAGCTTTGACGCGAATCTTGCAGCGGCGCGAGCGGCGTTGCT
>JANMSG010000587.1:0-3550 GCA_031389065.1 Acidobacteriota bacterium
GTGTGTATGGGGCAAATTTCAAAAAATGCAGAGGCTTCAGCAGACGCGGCTCGACGGGCGCTTAGCACGGCTGAAAAAGGCGGCAACTCTGTGCAGCATACTTCTGAGGCGATGATCAGGATTACCTCGGCGGTTGAACAGACCGCCGACAAGATGCGCCTGCTGGGTCAGCGCAGCACAGAGATTTCAGAGATTATAGAACTGATTAAAGATATCGCCTCGCAAACCAATCTGCTCTCCTTGAATGCAGCGATTCAGGCGGCGCACGCCGGAGAAGCAGGACTCGGTTTCAGCGTCGTAGCTGACGAGATCAGAAAACTGGCAGAGCGATCAGGGCACGCAACTAAAAATGTGAGTAACCTCATTAAGGCGATTCAAAACGAAACCGTAGAGGCTCTGTCAGCCACAGAAAATGGTTTGAAAGAGGTGAAAAACGGTAGTATTTTGGCTGAGCAATCCAGACAGGCTCTCGAAGATATATCCGGTGTGGTTAAGCAATCTGTGCAGCTGATTGAAGAAATATCGGTCGCCTCACAAGAGCAGGCGCGCGTCACCCGCAACCTTGCGATGGCGATGCAAACCATATCAAGTATAACCATGCAGGCGTCAGCCGGATCGCACGAGACAGCGCAAATTATTCACGGGATGGTTGATCTTTCCGATAATCTCAACGAGTCACTCTCGCAATTTCATGTCAAGGAGAGCTTTCGTCATAACGAAGCGTGAGAGGTGGAAAGGCTACCCTCGCAAACCAATTTCCAATGGCGTGAAGCCATCTAGCCCCGGTCTTTGACTGACCTAGCATGCGGTCAAAGACCGTGGCTCAATTAAGCAATCGGCGGCACGCAAATGAAAAGCCTTATAGACTGCAAAGCGCCGGATGAGGATCTTCTCAAATCAGGGAACGAATCCACCCGCCATCTACGGCTATGGAACTGCCAGTGATGTAACTGGCGCGCTCCGACACCAGAAAGGCCGCCAGCGCGGCAAACTCTCGCGGCTCGCCCAATCGCTTCATAGGAATTTCTGCTTCCCATCGCGCCTGAACTTCGGCAGGTGTACTCCCCTCTTTTTCAGCTAAAGATTGCGCCAATTGTTCGACACGTTCTGTGCGTGTGTAGCCAGGCATGATGTTGTTGACGGTGATGCCAGATTGCGCCACCTCATTTGCCAGCGTTCGCGCAAAACCCGTAACCACAGCCCGCAAACTGTTCGACAACATGAGGTTTGGCACAGGTTGTTTTACGGCAATCGAAGTGATGTTCAGGATGCGTCCCCAACCGCGCTCTTTCATTCCCGGCAGCACCAATCGCGACAAGTCCAGCACGCTGGTCAGCAAGAGACTAGTAGCTTCTTCCCAAACCTCGCGGCTCAAGCTCTCGAACTGCCCGGCAGGCGGGCCTCCGACATTGGTCACCAGAATATCTATGCGAGAGAATCTTTCCAGTCCCAGATGAACCACACGCTCGACATCCGCAGTTACGGAAAGATCAGCAGGAATGCCGAAAACGGAAGCGCCTGTCTTTTGACGGATTGAATCGCAGGCTTCCTCAAGCAACTTCTCGCCGCGAGCGCACAAAATCAGCGTGGCTCCCTCTTGCGCCAACTCTTCAGCGACCGCACGCCCAAGCCCGCGACTGGCGGCTGCGACGAAAGCTACTTTCTCTTTTAAGCCAAGTTCCATGCCTATTTTCGCCTTAGATAATCATCCGTTTTGTCTAACCAATCCTGTCTGGGAGGGCTGAAAATATCTACGTCCAGAGTATCTTCAAGCGCTTCTGCTTTATGCAGGACATTTGATGGAATATGCAAGACCTCGCCTTTGCGTACGACAACTTCTTCCTGCTCATCGGCGCCAATCCAGAAGCGCAAAGCGCCTTCCAAGACGTAAGTAATCTGCTCGTTATCGTGTGAATGTTTAGGCACGATGCAGCCTTTTTCCATGTAAACGTGTGTCAGCATCATTTGATCGCCGGTTATCAAACGGCGCTCCAGCAAATCGTTGACGCGCTCTTTCGGCATATCATCCCATCGGTACCAGGTTGTTTTACTCTGTTCCATAATCTCCTCTTAAGAATGAAAATTCGACATCGAATCGTCCCCTACGGCATGAGATGAACCTGAGCTTTGATGTGAAGTTCGGCTCATCTTGCTGAGGGGTGAGCCTCTCTGCTTCTTTACCCTTTGCGGCTCGCCCGCGCTGTTATATCGAGAATCGGCTACACGCATCGTTTTATCCTGCTTCTACGCATGAAAATTTACTTATGATTTCGTACTCATCACCTAGCTCATCGCAGATAAGAGAGAGCGTGGCCGCAACCTCATTATTAAATCTTACGCATTCCTCCTCAGTCCAGGGTGAAGGATTTGGAGGATAGTTCCAGTCAATCGACGTGTCATACCAGGAAATCAAATGTAGTAGCTTACGACGCAGATTTTCGGAAAGAGGCAATTTATCAGTATCAACAAGGTAGTTCCCAAAATATGCTCTGGCTCTCTCATTCTCAGACCAAAAACAAACACTAGACCCCGGGTCGAAGAAAAATTTCAATATAAAGCGCTCTTCAGTCATAGCATTCTGTTGTCTACCTGTGTTTAGCCCTATTCATCTGCGCTCTTATGCTTTCTATCTTCTTCAAAAGCCTCAATGGCTATCAAACGATTATTTAAACGGATAGCTCTTGCTCTCTTTGGTTCGACCGTTGGTTACGGTGAAAGCGCGTTTCCGTGGGTCAACCGAAACCGTAATCATATATCCTGCGTCGGACTGCTCATCGAGGTTGGCAATGAAGGGAACGGGTGTGTTCTGCTCGGCTGTCGTTGCCACGTTGCGATGAACCTGGTAGAGCGCTTTGAGCGAAGGAAGCTCCTGCAGCCATTTCACTGTATCCGGGTGCCCGCCCTTACGCGGACCGTTGTTCATGATGGCAACCGTCGGACGAACGCTGCGCAGCAATGCGGGATTGTTACTGTTATTCATCCCGTGATGCGTCACCTGATAAAGATCAATTTCACCGATGCGATTGGCAGGGCAGACCAGGCGTTGCTCAATGTTCCAAGTTAGGTCACCGCAATCGAGGAAGTCAAATTCGCCGAACTTCAACAGTAGCGCGATGCTTCGCGCGTTGTCAGAAGGGTCTGCTTCTTTCGCTGTAGTCGTAGCGCACTCTTGATTGGCGCTCGCTTTACTGCCGCCAATGGTTTCGCCCCTGGCAGCAACGCATAAGAGCTTGATGGGTGGTGTACCCGGAGCTGTTTTCAGCCCGATAGTATCGCCAGGTTTCAGGGTTGTAGTCTGGCCTTTGGCCGCCGCTTGATACGCCGCATACCTTTCGGAAAACTTCGCATCATCTGCAAGCGAGGTCATCTTGCCATGATCGTAGAAATGATTGATCTGGACAAGTTTGGCAAGCTCAGGGATGCCGCCATAATGATCTACGTGATAATGAGTCGCGACCAGATGATCTATGGCTGCAATGCCTGCTTGCTGCATCGCCTGCTGAATGCGCTTTGCATCACGTCCGTCAAAACCGGGCCAGCCTGCGTCTAT
>JANMSG010000755.1:0-5917 GCA_031389065.1 Acidobacteriota bacterium
ATGAAATTGATAAAAAAGGCAATCAAGAGAATTTTCTACTTGGTTTACCTTCTGGTCTGAAACCCCTCAACTATAGGTTTCAAGAAAAAGAATTTCCGAGGAAAGCAGAAGTGCGCCGCCAATGGTACCGTAGACTGTCTAGTCTGCGGATGTTTCATGAACTGAAAAACTCAAAGAAAACAGCAACTCTGGCTGCAAACTCTCGTTCTTCGGCAATTTTTGAGCAACACAAGGCTCCGCAGACTAGACAGTCTACGGTACATTTCTTTTTCTTAACGTCTATAGAAGAAGATGGACGATTCGCAGCTATAGACAGGTCGCTCCTCTGGAGCTAACGCTGCTCATTCCCTCTTCGGTTGAGCCTTCCTTTTTAAGCACTCGCTATTTTTTTAGCGCGGCAGCCCCAGGCGTTTGAGGAAAGCTGTAAAACGCGGGTCTGAGCGCAGGCTCTCAAAGAAAGGATTGGTTTTGAGTGAAATTAATCCGCCGCCTCTGTTTTGATAGGTGATTTCAAGCCAGGCAAAAGCTTCATCTTTTTCATTCAATATCGCCAGTACCTGCGCCATCTCCCAGATCGGTCGCTTTTTTTCATCAATCTTTTTCATCTCCTCAATTGCCTGCATGGCCATGGCGCGATTACCCGATAAGGCATAGAAGTGCGCGTCAAAAGAACCGTTGAGCAATCCCGGATCGTTTGTCTTCCCCAATTGTATGGCTTTTTGGTATGCCTGTTTTGCCTGTTCCGGTTGACCGTTTTCAAAATACACCAGCATCAACCATTTGTATGCTTCATACGATTCCGGGTCGAAGGCGGCTATCTTCTGAAATTGCTCTATCGCTTGATCGTAGCGGCGCGCGACATGAAAAATAACTCCAACATCTATGTTGATCATCATAGAAAGCGGGTCAAGTTGTTGAGCGTAGTGAATCTGGCGAATCGCTTCGTCGTGTTTTCCCATAAATGACAGGAATTCGCCGTACCAGTGATGCGCCGTCGCGTAGTTCGGATTCAACTCGATAGCTCTTTGATATTCCCTTTCGGCAAGCCCGAAATCCCAGTCGTAGTATTCGGCAATAAAGGCCCGCGCCGTATGCGCTTCGGCAATCTGCTCGTCTAACTCCAGGGCTTTTTCCACGCAGAATTTCGCGCGCGGCATATAGGCGGAAGGCGAAAGTTTAGAGCCTGCTCCCAAAGCATACGTATCAGCGAGCCCCGCATAAGCCAACGCATATAGCGGGTCTATTTCCAGCGCTTGCTCAAAGTAATCAATGGCTCTCCTCAAATCCGCGTCGGTTCTTTGATTCCAGAAGTATCGCCCTTTCAAATAGGTTGCGTAGGCTTCGGCATTTTTCGTTTCGGGTTTGGCGAGGGTGCGCAGCGCTTCGATGTTTAACTGCGGACGCAAACGCCTGGCTAGAGATTCTTCAATCTGTCGTTCCACGTCGTAGACATTTTCCTGAGCCAGTGGATAAGTAGCGTTCCAAAGGAGCGCCCCTGTCGTCGTTTCAAACAATTCGACAATAATAAAGGACTGCCCATTTTGCTTTACGAATTTGCCCAATAAAACCGCGCTTACCTGTAGTTCTTTTTGCAATCGCCGAGGGTCAATTTCTTGTCCTTTATATTGAAACGCTGTACTGCGAGCCAAAACGCGCAAGCCAGGCAGATGCGACAAATTGCGAATCAAGGTTTCGCTGATCCCATCGGCGAGGTATTCAAGATTGACATCGCCTGTCTCATCTCGAAATGGCAGGATGACCAATGAATCAATCGGCTCTTTATTGAATCCATTGATCCAAAGTCCAGCACCTGTAAACAGCATCGCAAAAATAATCGTGATCAAAGAGACGCCAAGATAACGGCGATATGCGAATGGCGAGGTGTGCGAGGCGAGACGATTGGCGCTTTCTTTATCGGTCTTTGGTTCAACCACATTCCGCGTCATCAATAAAGGCGGCGCGCTTTCCCTTTCACGGCTCTCGGTTTTTGCAAGATTTTGTTGATTACCAGGCGCAGGCGCTATGGGAACAAAGCTTGCCGACATGTTCACGCGGGGTTGTAGTTCACCTGAGAGGATTAGTTGATAAAGCTTTTCGGTCTCCTTTTCGGGTTTCACCTCCAATACCTTGCGTAAACTCTCTACACATAATTTGTACTGCTCAATTGCCAGTGATTTATTGTTGGTGATCGTGTACAGGCGCATGAGGCAGCGATGTATCTCTTCGTTGACTTCATCAGCCGCTATCAGTGAATTCAAGTGCAGGATGCTGAGATCAAATCGCTCTTGCTTTTCATACAGAGCCGCCAGCCTGGATAAGATCTGCTTGCGCAAAAGGCGTAACTTTTCGCGTTTGAGCACCAGCCAATCTTCGTAGAGATCTTCGACAAGCAGGTCATCTTTATAGAGCGCCAGCGCTTCTTCAAAAGTTTGCACATCGTTTTCTCGTATCGCCTCCGCCGCCTTTCGCTCAAATTCATCAACATCCACGCGAATGCCTTTGTCAGGGGCGAGGATCACTTGTTGCCCTTGTGTAAGGATGAATCTTGAATCTGCGCCGCGCTTCAAGTCCGGCTCCAGCGCGCGCCGCGCCGCGTAAATCAGCTTATTGAAATTATTGAGACTGGCATTGGGATCTTGCTCAGGCGAAAGCATCTCGGCCAATTGCTCACGCTGAATCTGCCGCCCTTGTTGCAACACAAGAATAATTAGCAGCGTCTTTGCCTTGCGCCGTTGCCAGCGGCGTTCGTCAATAGAGACACCGTCAACCAGTATGCGCAAGGAGCCCAACAGATTGATTTCAAGAGCAGGCGCAGCAAAATGATTCCCTTCGTACATTTCCCCCAGTTCGTCACATGAAGTTTACGGATGTCAAAACGTGATAAAGGCTCACACTTTGTTATGTAAAAATCGGAAAAGCATTACAGCCTTGTCAGCAATCAGGACTGGTGCATAGTTCTGGAGGGCAGGCATCTTGAAAATAAATGACAGCAAAGCTTCCTGATTTTGAAAATGGCGTGATAGTCTTTCTTACTTTAATTTGAATCGTTACAGTGTCTCTAACGCATGAAAAAAGTTTCGCTCATCATCGGCGCGTCTTTGCGCTCTCAACTCCGTTGGGCAAAGCAGCATATTTACACCTGGCTGATACTGGCGCCTTTAGTATTAGGCATCACGTATATGACGGTTTCGCGTCTGGCGCAGAATCTATCAACAGACAATTTCTCTTTCACGCAAACGGCAATCATCGGCGCGGTGCTTTTTCTATCTCTCATAGGCTTGAGCATGTCTCGCGCCAGCGCCGAGCTTTACCACTTGCGAAGACCTGCCACGTACTTTGAAGCTTTGCCGCTTGACGCCAGCACGCATCTCTACGCCGCTTTGCTAACCCGTTTCGGGCGGACAGTAGTTGTCGGCTTGGTCATCTTTTCCGTCAAACACCTGTTAAAAGAGCCTATGAATGCGGGCAATCTTTTTGCTTTGCTTTTATTCCTCGTGCTGCTGACGCTTTCTCAAACCTTTGCTGCTTTGCTATGGATTCACTTCGGGCACACAAAGAAAAACGGAATTATCCTAATCGCCCACGTCGTCGTCGCTTCCGCCTTAGCGGGGATTATTTTCGCCTTGGCAATCAAAAGAAATGACACAAGCTATAAAGAGCTGTTTGTAAACTCCATCCTCATCATTTCGTCAAGCATTGCATCGTTTTTCACCCTTCAGAAATTACATGGCAGATGGCGTTCATCAGACATTGAACACGCCAGACGCATCGAATCGGCAAAGAGTTTTCATCTCTTTACGGCGGCGGCATTTCGTCGGCGTTTCAGCCCTACGGTTGCCGCACAACTCGCCAGAGATTTCCAACTGACAATGCGCGGCTTCTCTTCTGCTGTCTATGTCATTGCGCTGATCATTCCGCTTTTGCTTGCGGCGCTTGTTGCCACGCTGACGACCAATCTGCTGCCGCCCGTCGCTGACAATTCAGGCTGGCTTGACACCATGCAATTGCCGCAAGTTTCAGCAGTAAAAATCACCTGTTCCTTAATTGCCGCCTCCCTTGCATCGCTGACGCCTGTGCTGGTCGCTTACGAATTGCCACATCTTTGGCTGGAACGAGCGACAGGCGCAAGCGGCCTGGATATGTGGCAGGCGAAAATTTCATATGCGCGATTGATGAGTTTGCCTGCGCCGTTCCTTGCCTATGCCATCGGCGCGAGTTTCGCAAACCTGCCGCTGTTTTATTTAGCGCCGCTTTTTCTTGAATGCCTGATGTTATGGTGGGCTGTCAGTTCGCTCATCGGTGGGCTGTCGTTTGAGATGCCTACGCGTCCGGGCCTTGCGCTTATCGTAATGGCGACCGTTGGCATAGGCGCGGGGCTCGCCGCTTCGTTCGGCCTTCTCACGTCTGCCTTCTTACCTTTAGGAGTGATGTTCTATGCGCAGGTGATTCATGGCTTAACCGACAGAGGTCGGGCGCGCGCCAGATTCTATTTGCTATACGGAGAGGATTGAAGTTGATAAAAGTCGAGTCAGTAACCAAACGCTATGGCAATCTCCTTGCCGTCAATGAGGTGAGCCTGCAAATCAAGGCTGGCGAGATCTATTCGCTGGTCGGCGCAAACGGCGCTGGCAAATCAACCTTGATGCGTATGATTGTCGGTATCACGGAAGCCGACGAAGGCCAGTTGTTTATTTGCGATGAAGATTTGTCGCGCCGTTTGCCGACCACAAAAAAGCATCTCGGTTACTTGCCCGAAGAATTGATTTTTTACGATCAGCTCACAGGCAATGAATATCTTCAACTCGTCGCAGGACTCAAAGAAGCAGACGAAGCGCAGATCCCTGTGGAATTAGAATTTTTCGGCATCGCTCACGCGGCGAAAAAATTAGTCGGCGGCTATTCGTTAGGGATGCGAAAAAAATTGGGCTTGTGTGCGGCGGTGCTGGGCTTGCCTGACGTTCTGATTTTGGACGAACCGTTGAATGGACTCGATGTCGAGATGATGCGAAAATTGCGACGCAGAATCGAAGCCGAAGGTGCAGCAGGCAGAGCCGTTTTGGTATCTTCGCACGTAATGAGTTTCGTCGAGCGCGTCAGTGATCGCGTAGGCGTTATGCGCGCTGGCATTCTTGTTGCCGAAGGCACGCCCGACCAATTAAGAAGACAAACCAATTTGCTCAATGAAGATTTTGAAGATGTGTTTTTTCATTTGGCGGAATAATGCCTGATTGATTTTACATTGATTTCAGGTGAAGCCTGAGCAGAAATCGTTGGGACAAAATCTTTGCAGTGCCGTAACGAAGGGTATAACTTGATCTTGCGCTTGTATGGGACGACTCTCTGTGGTCGTCCCATACATTCATCTGCAAATTGGTCTAGCTTTAATTTTACTTGACTAATTTTACTCCTTCCTCTTTTGGATCGTTGCAATGGATGCCTGCGGGCTTAAGAGGCTTGGAGCTACTTCTTCTTGCTTCTTTTTTCTTCAACATCGGGATTATTTTTTTCACTAGCCTGCTGGGTACCGGGTATAAAAGAATCCTGCTGATCATGTTTTGCTTGCGCCTGCGCGTACTGCTGCTTATGCAGTTCCTGCACAATGTCTTCCCCCTGTCTCTCTCGCCCTTTTGTTTTGTAGTAATCTGGATTTACATTATTTTTCCCCATCGTCTTTTACTCCTATAATTTTATTGATTCGCTTCACCAGGCGATTTAGCAAACATCTGGCTTATCACTCTGTTCATCCGAATGATGAAAATCTATTAGGACGTAGGCAAGCCCTGTACAGTAGACTGTCTAGTCTGCTGCGGCAGTGGTTTACAAGTCGTTTGGAGACATTCAAAAACTGCATTGAACAAATCAACCGCAGGTTGGACAACCTACGGTACATTGCCTGCGTAAGTCTTATCAAATTTTA
>JANMSG010000618.1:0-10560 GCA_031389065.1 Acidobacteriota bacterium
GTTTTAATGCGCAAAAAGGCTTTGCCTTTTTCTCAGAGCTTTGAAATTTCCAGCGGCTGCGCTGTCATTTTAACTGCCTACTGCCTACTGCCTACTGCCTACTAAGAATCAGCTTGTCTATCCTGCTTATCCCTGTTTTACTCATCGCCCTATGCAACTACGCGCTATAGATATAATCGTAATCATTGCCTACGTGGCGGGCGTTTTACTGCTTGGGTGGTGGTTCAGCCGCAAACAAAAAAACATCCGCAACTATTTTCTTTCCGACCAGGATGTACCCTGGTGGGCAATTGCCGCTTCGATTGTGGCAACGGAAACTTCGGTCTTAACTTTCATCAGTGTTCCTGCATTCGCCTATGCTGCCAACGGCGGGGTCGGCGGCAATTTCACTTTCATGCAACTCGTCATCGGCTACATGATCGGGCGTCTCGTCATCGTGCTGCTTTTCATTCCTTCCTATTTTCGTGGCGAGATGTTCACGGTCTATCAAATTCTCGACACGCGATTTGGCGGGCGCGTGAAACGTGTTGCCGCCTCGCTCTTCGTCATTACACGCTCGCTTGCTGACGGCGTGCGAATTTATGCGACGGCGATTCCGCTGGTTGCGCTGACGGGCTGGGCGGATTGGACATCTATTTTGATCATCGGCGTAGTGATGCTGGTTTTTACTTATCTAGGCGGCATCACGGCGGTCATCTGGGTAGAGGTGATTCAACTGGCGATTTATAATATCGGGGCAATCGTCGCGGGCATCATTCTGCTCAACTTAATTCAAGGCGGCTGGGGGGAAGTGGTTGCTGTTGGCAACGAGTTCAACAAGTTTCAGGTTTTCGATTTCACTTTGAGCCTGGCGAAAAGCTACACCTTTTGGGCAGGCGTAATCGGCGGCGCGTTTTTGACTACCTCAACACACGGTACAGACCAATACCTGGTGCAGCGTTATCTGTGCAGTAAAAATCCAAAGCAAGCGGCGAGCGCGTTGCTGGCAAGCGGCGTTGTCGTCTTCGGGCAGTTCATCATGTTTTTGATGATTGGCGTGATGTTGTTTGTCTTTTATCGACAGCAACCCGCCAAACTTCCTCCTGAAGTAGCCGCCAGCGCAGACCGCATCTTTTCACATTTCATCGTGCAGGAACTCCCGCCCGGCATTGTCGGTCTGGTCATCGCGGCGATGCTTGCGGCGGCGATGTCCTCTTCGCTCAATGCGCTCGCGTCAACCGCGCTGACGGATTTCTACCGTCCCTTGTTTGCGCCGAAAAAATCGGATGAACACTACCTGAAAGTCTCACACATCTTGACAGCCTTTTGGGGTGTCGTGCAGATCGTCGCGGCGTTGTTTATGATCGGACAAGACCAGCTTATCGTGAATAAAGCCTTGACCATCGCTTCGTTTACAAACGGTCCCATACTGGGGCTCTTTTTGTTAAGCGCTCTGACCAAGCGCGTCAAGCAAACAGGCGCATTGGTTGGCGTGGTAACGGGCATCGCGGTAATCAGTTCCGTCTGGCTGTGGTCATCTGTTTCATGGCAGTGGTACGTTTTAATTGGCTCGATGAGCACGTTCCTTGTCGGCTACGTTGCCAGTGTTTTTCTTGAACGCGAAGCCGTCGTAGAGCAAACGGCTGATTAGAAATCTTTGTATGGGCGAGATGGTCGCCCCTTAATATGCTGCAAATTAATCGAATATTAAAATGATTTTACACAGACAAAAACAAAATTGGATTCACAGTGAGGGGCAAACACAGAGGGTCGCTCGTACAAAGGTTTTGCTGATACCCCCTTACCCGAACTTCACTTCTATCATTCTGTCTTTCGTTTTCAGTATCGCGCTGTTACCTGTGCCGTTGTTTGCCGAACCTAATGCGAAGCGAACTGCAACCAACGCCCCGCAAAAACTCGCGCTTGCTGCGCCTGCATCTGTAGGTATGTCTGCGAAACAACTGGCGCGCATTGATGAAGCGGTCAACGAATCTATCAAGCGCAAAGAGACCCCCGGCGCGGTTGTGCTTGTCGGTCGCAAAGGCAAAATTGTTTACCGCAAAGTTTTCGGCAATCGCAGTGTCGAGCCGCGAACCGAAGCCATGACTGCTGACACGATTTTCGATTTGGCGTCGCTGACGAAAGTTGTAGCAACTGCGACTTCAATGATGATTCTCGTAGAGCAAGGCAAAATCAGACTTGGCGATCAGGTGATTCGCTACATTCCTGAATTCGGACAGGCAGGAAAAGATAAAATTACTGTTGAACAACTGCTGACGCATCGCGCCGGGTTCATACCTGATAATTCAATTCGCGATTATGAAGAAGGCGCGGAAAAGGCTATGCAGAAGATTTACGAACTCGCGCCCGAATATGACCCCGGCACGCGCTTCGTCTATTCGGATGTGGGATACATTGTCGCTGCTGAAATCATTCGTCGCGTTTCCGGCAACAGCGTTGACCAGTTCGCAAGAGAAAATATCTATTATCAACTCGGAATGCGCGACACTAGATTTTATGTTCCGTTCGAGCAGTTTGAAGCAGCGACAGGAAGTCCACTCCCCGAGCAAGGGATGGAGCGATTAAGAAGTCTGGCGGCGAAAGCGCAGGCGAAAGAAACCAAAACCGGACGCTCTTTTATCAGTCGTTTCGCGCCAACTGAAAAACGCGAAGGGCGTAAAGGCGATGAGAGAGCATTTATGCGAGGCGAAGTTCATGACCCGCGCTCGTACTTACTTGGTGGCATAGCCGGTCACGCGGGACTCTTTTCAACTGCCGATGATTTAGCCATCTTCTGTCAGATGATTCTCAACGGCGGCATTTACCAAGGCGTTCGCGTACTCAGCCCCTACGGGGTTGAGCGAATGACCATGCCGCGCAGCGTCCCTGTGAACGAACTGCGCGGCATCGG
The DNA here is from genome assembly GCA_031389065.1 of Acidobacteriota bacterium. Taxonomy (GTDB): domain Bacteria; phylum Acidobacteriota; class Blastocatellia; order UBA7656; family UBA7656; genus JACQDB01. The sequence goes on from JANMSG010000618.1 coordinate 2,891, forward strand.
TTGGGATGCTGGTTCGTCTTTTTCCGCCAATCGCGGCGACCTCTTTCCCCTGGGCACTTTCGGTCACACAGGCTTTACAGGCACGAGCATCTGGATTGACCCGGCGAGTCAAACCTTCGTCGTCCTTCTATCAAATCGTGTGCATCCAAACGGCAAAGGTGATGTGTCGCGCCTGCGTTCCTTCATCGCTTCCATTGTTGCCAGTTCGATCATCGCGCCGCCTTACGCGCCAGTCTTTGACGCAGTTGCCGCGCCTGAATATTACGTAGAACCGCCGCGAACGGCTTCAACTCGCACAGCAATTGTCGAAACGATTCGCCCTGTATTGACAGGCATAGATGTTTTAGAGCGCGATAATTTCAAGCAACTCGAAGGGCGCAGCATTGGCTTAATCACCAATCACACAGGGCGCAATCGCGCCGGCAAATCAACGATTGATGTGCTTGCGGCGCAGAAGAATTTGAAACTTGTGGCGCTCTTTTCGCCCGAACATGGATTGCGTGGCTTGCAAGATGAAATTGTCGCCAACACGAAAGATGAAAAGACTGGGCTGCCGGTTTACAGCCTCTATGAAAGAGAGCAGCGCAAGCCTACGGCCGAGATGCTTAAAGGCATAGACACGCTGGTTTACGATATTCAAGACATCGGCTGTCGTTTCTATACCTACACGGCAACCTGTGGGCTGGCAATGGAAGCGGCTGCCGAAAACAGAATCAAGTTCGTCGTTCTTGATCGTCCGAATCCTTTGAACGGCAACGCTGTTGAAGGGCCCGTTGCCGATGAAGAATTGACCAAACAGAAAGGCTATTACTTCACCTCGTTTCACCCTGTGCCTGTGCGCTACGGTTTGACGATTGGCGAAATGGCAACGCTCTTTAACGCCGAAAGAAAAGTCGGCGCTGACTTAACTGTGATAAAAATGTCCGGCTGGAATCGCCGGGATTATTACGATATGACGCTCTTGAATTGGGTCAATCCTTCGCCGAATATGCGTAGCTTGACGCAGGCTGTGTTGTATCCAGGCATAGGGCTTCTGGAAACCACGAATATTTCTGTAGGTCGCGGCACCGACACGCCTTTTGAAGTGATTGGGGCGCCCTATATAGACGGGCAAAAATTGGCTGAACAACTCAATCAGGCGGGACTTGCGGGGGTGCGCTTCGTGCCGATTCGCTTCACACCGAAAGCGTCGAAGTTTGCCAATGAAGAATGCGGCGGCGTCAACATTGTTATCACCGACCGCCATTTGTTTCGTCCTGTGGCAACCGGAACAGAGATCGCTTATCAACTTCACAAGCTCTATACAACGGTCTGGAAGGTTGATGATTATCTCCGTTTGCTGGTCAATCGCGATACGCTTGCCGAATTGAAAGACGGCAGGACGGCAAATGAAATCATGGCAAAATGGCAAAAGGGTTTGGCGGAGTTTCAACAAACGCGGCAGAAATATCTGCTCTATTGACTGGCAACAGCAACGAACTGTTGCGCGCAAATGGAAAGACGTTCACTTGTACAAACGCTCTTGGTTCTGTCGGCGAGTCGTCACTCGCTGGCTTGTATGTTAACCTCGTAAACCGCGGAAGAAGGCGAAGGGATATGAATTCAAATCAGCGTTCTTCGGTGTATGCAATTAACCATTCCGTCACATGATCTTGGAGGAGCCAAAATGAAAAATGTGCTAAAACACCTTGCTTTAATAATGACTCTGCTCCTTTCGTTTTTTAGTCTGAGCGCGATGGCGCAGGAGATCACCGCAACCGTCAATGGTCAGATTACTGACTCGACAGGGGCAACGGTTTCTAAAGCGGATATTACGCTCACGAATCTCGCAACGAAAGAGGCTCGCAAAGTCCAATCAAACGATGAAGGCTACTACGCCTTAACCTTCATCAAGCCCGGCATCTACGATTTGAGCGTTAAGATGCAGGGTTTCAAAGAATATCTCAATACAGGTCTGGAGTTGCTGGTCAATGATCGCAAGACCTTGAACATCGCGCTGGAAGCCGGACAAGTCAGCGAAAGCGTTCTGGTTACCGGTGAAACGCCGATTGTGCAATCTACACCTACGGTGGGCGATGTCATTGACAGTAAAAAGGTCTTGGAGATCCCCTTGAACAATCGCAATTTCCTGCAACTCATTACCCTCGTTCCCGGCGTCACGACCGATGAGACCGCTGAAGCCGGAGTCGGCTTGACCAGCGTGACCAATATCGTCATCGCAGGCAATCGCCGCAACTCGACCAATTACCTGGTAGATGGCGTATCGAATGTTGACGTAGGTTCAAACATCACTCTGCTTTCGACGCCGACGGTTGATTCGATTCAAGAGTTCAGAGTGATTACCTCCGTACCGAGTGCCGAATTCGGTCGCGCTTCGGGCGGCGTTGTCAACGTTATCACTCGCGGTGGCGGACGCGATTTTCACGGCAGTATGTATGAATTTTTCCGCAACAATAGATTGAATGCTAACAGCTTCTTGAGCAATGCGACTGGTCGTTTTTGCGACAGAGGTGATGTCGCGCCACTCGGCAAGACGTGCGGTGAGCCGCGCGCCCCACGTCCGACCTTGCGCTATAACAATTTCGGTTACACCTTCAGCGGACCGGTGTGGATTCCTGGCGTCTATGGCAGTGGCAGAGACAAAACCTTCTTCTTCTTCTCTCAAGAATGGCGACGCATCATCCGCCAGCCGACAGAGAACTTTCAAACTGTTCCTTCGGCGCTTGAACGCATAGGCGATTTTTCTGAGACCACCACACAGATAATTGACCCGCTCACCGGTCTGCAATTTCCTGGCAACCGAATTCCGACAAATCGCCTAGACCCGGTCGCGCTACAGATTTTGAGACTCTACCCGGAGCCGACCATCGCTTCGACAACCGCCGGTCGCGCTCCGAATCGCATACTCGCCGTCGCTCCTGGCATCAGCAACACGCGACAGGAAACCTTGCGTATAGACCACTCGATCAATTCCAATCACCGTCTCACAGGTCGCTACACGCACGACCTCAGCCAGACTCTTGAGCAGGGCGGTCTCTTCTTAGGCATTGCCATTCCCGGAATTGCAACCACCACTACAGATGTCCCCGGGCAGGTTCTTTCGATTGCCTTGCTCAGTTCTCTGGGCTCTAATGTCGTTAACGAATTTACCTTCAGCTGGTCTGGCAACGACATCAACACAGACCTGGTTGGACAATATCGAAAGCAGAATGTCAATATTCCGAACAGCGAACTCTTCCCGCAGAACAATTCTCAGTTGCCGCCGACGATTGCCATTACCGGTTTGCCAACTCTTGGGGCGAATCAATTGATCGGCATTCGTTACAGAAACGTCAATCCGAAATGGAATTTGACGATGTTGAGCGGCGCACATACCTTTAAGTTTGGTGCCGATCTGAGTTGGGAAAAGAAAGACGAAAATGCTGCCAATAACACGCAAGGCACCTTTAGCTTTACAGGACTGCAAACCCGCAGAACAGGTGTAACCAGCGGCGTAGGTCTTGCTGATTTGTTGCTTGGACGCGCCAGTGCCTACAGCGAATCCGAAGTCGATGTGACCAATCACCTCAGGTTCGGACGCACAGAATTTTACGCGCAGGACACCTGGAAAGTGAAGCCAAACTTCCAGCTTGATTTAGGTGTTCGTTACCAGTTGTTCCGTCTGCCAACAGATGTGAATGACGTGTTAGATGTGTTTTTGCCTGAACTATTTAACCCTGCATTTGCGCCTACTTTCGCAAATGCTACGGGCACAGCCCTGGTCAAAGGCACAGGTGATTTGCTCAACGGCATTGCCGTTGCTGGCAGAAACTCTCCCTATGGTCGCCGGATTCAACCACTGGATAAGAACAACTTTGGACCACGCTTCGGTTTTTCGTGGAGTCCTGAAGCAGCAAGCGGTATGAGGGCAAGACTGTTTGGTGGTCCGCAAAGAACCGTCATCCGTGGCGGCTACGGTATCTATTACGATCAGGTATTAATCGGCATACTTGAACAGAATGCCTTTGTGAACCCGCCGTTTGCCAACACAGTTTCGCTTTCCGGCACTGTGGCATCGCCTATTACTTATGTCAATCCTGCGGCAGGCGCGCCTCCGGGAACGCAAGCCCTACGATCTTTGATAACCACATCAAGTCCCTTTATCACCCCTGTCACCCAGCAATGGAATCTCACCATTCAGCGACAGGTAAGCAATAATGCAGGATTTGAAATTGGTTATTTAGGTTCAGCCGGAAACCACCAGACCAGGCCTGTTGACATCAATGCGCCTACGCCGCAAGAGATTATCGCTGCCGGAAAAGGCATAGCGACTTGCGATACCGCGTTGCTTGCGACAAACAACCCGAACAACTGCCTTAATCTTGCCAGACCTTACAGAGGGTACACTTCAATTACAGATCGTCAGACAACGGCAACCTTCCGTTATCACGCGCTGATTAGCGCTTTGAAGGTGCAAAATGCGCGCGGACTATCGGCGCAGTTGTCTTATACCTGGTCGAAGAATTTGACCGATTCGACCAATGACCGCGACGCCATTGACCTGCCGCAGGTTCGCACGAACTTCGCGCTTGAACGTGCCGTAGCGCGTTTTGATAGAACCCACGTCCTCAAGGCGAGCTATGTTTATGAGCTACCCTATCCGAAAGACGGTTTCCTTGCCAATCCCTTCGTAAGCCAGGTATTCGGCGGCTGGCAAGTGGCTGGCATTACCACTGTGCAGACCGGCTTGCCTTTAAACCGCGTGGTTCAGGGAGCCGTTACTGGTCCTCGAGGCTCACGCGCAGATATTGTTGGCGACCCGTTTGCCAATGTTCCTACAGGAGGTACGACGAATCCTTACTACATCAATCCTCTGGCCTTCAGACCATCAGCCGTTGGTGTCGTAGGGAATTCACCACGCGCACCTTTTCGTTTCCCGACCTTTATTGGCACGGATTTGAACCTGGCGAAGAACTGGCGTTGGGCTGAGCGTTATCGCGTACAGTTCCGCGCAGAGTTTTTCAATGTGTTCAACAATACAACGGTAAACGACATCTTCCAGACGGTGCCGGATCGTTTGCCTACAGATGCAGCGTTTACAAACCTTGCGGCGTTCCAGGCGACAGGCTCACAGTTCGGGCAAGTCTTCTCGACACGTCGCGCCCGTGAAATCCAGTTTGGCTTGAAGTTCTCCTTCTAGTTTGACTTGATTGAACCGCTATAAAAAAGCCGACGCAATTTCGGTTGCGTCGGCTTTTTTATAGCGGTGATTTGATGAGCCTTCCAGGCTATTTTATGAGCTTTTTCTGCCGGAGTTTCTGCCTTTTCATGCTTCCTGCTGTCACAAGTTCATTTACTACCACAATTTCTTACCCATTTGAAAGCAATTAATAAGATACTCCTGGCAATAGACAAGGCTGAGAAGTATATCTTCACATAGCTCCCCGCCGAAGAGAATAAAAAAGCAAAAGGCAAAAGCAAAATGTTCGTTTACCGGTTTTCATTTTGGCGTATTCGTTTCTTGATGCTTAAATCATACTGTCAATTACTGCCAGCTAAAGCGTAGGCGCTTCGCGCAAGGCAGCTTGTCGCTCGCGTAAGGCGGCGACTTCGGGGCGAGTGACTTGCGCCCCCAGAGCAGCGATGCACAACGAAGCGTTAATATCCGCATCATTGCGATAGCCGCAAGTAGAACAAGAGAATTTATGTTTCCGACGCGAACCCAAAGCAAAGCAATTCGAGCAAGTCTTACTGGTGTACGCCGGATTGACGAAGCGAATTTCTACGCCTGCTTATTTGGCTTTGTATTCAACAAACATTCGCAGTTGATAGAACGACCAATTGCCAAGCAGCTTTCGCAGTCGCTTGCCTTTTTTAGACGAGCGGTCACGAATGCCTTTCAGGTCTTCCATCACGATTGCGCTGTTTGTGATTTTCGCTTTGTTTACGATTTTCTTGCTAAGATGATGATTCACGTCTTTGGTAAATCTAGCCTGTCGTCCACGAAGCCGTTTCAAAGTGCGTTTTGCACCGGTCGTGCCTTTGGCTTGGAGACTAGAGCGGGTTCTTTGGAAGCGTTGGCGGGTACGATTAATCTTGCGCCCGCTCTTACGCTCACCATCGGAAGTTGTGGCAATACGGTTGATTCCCAAATCAACACCAAGTGTACCCTCGCCAGTCGCTTCAGGTGTCGCTACGTCAATTACAAAGTTGATATAAAAGACTTTCTTGCAGGAATCAAAAGACAAAGTTGCGGCTTTTGGGTTTTGACCTTGAAGCAAGTGGCGTTGAAAGTTCCCCAATTGAAGTCTCAATTTCAATCTGCCTTCAACGGTAGCCATAGAGATTGTCTCGTTGATTGGAATGTAATAAAACAAAGCTTTATCAAGATCAAGACTGCTTGGATAGAACTTTGTCGGCGGTCTTTTCTTGCCGAACGATTGAGCAACACGCGCAAGCGCTCTGACCACATAGTTAGAGGTCAAGCCCGTGTACTCTTTGATTTTGTAATAGCATTCGTGGTGCAAATCATAAGCACGATGTTTGCCCGTTTCCTTCGCTTTCTCAAGAACCGAATTGCAAGCCAAAGCAAACTGCTCAAGAGTCGCTATCAAAATAGCCTTCTCTTTGGCGTTGACTTGGAGTTTAGATTTGACGGTTTTCTTGAGCATTACAGCGAAATCTACCATACAAAGGAGCCAGTCGAAAGCGGGAAGTAATCGTGCTTCGTGCGATGCGAAATTCCCCTGCCAGATGAATCAGGCAGTCCCCTTTCGCAAATCTTATGAGATTGAGCGACAAGATAAGAGCAGCCATCGTTTTGACGACCATGGCTCTGGCAATTTTCTTGGTGGCTTACTGCCGCAAGCACTCTAACCCGCCGACGATTGAGACGACGATTGAGACGACAGGCGAGCCTGAAACCTACACGGCAACCATTGTTCGTTCCATCGAAGACGGCGAACAAAGCTTCGTAACAGAAACCCAGGTTGCCCGTTCGGGCGATATGCGACGCGAAGAATGGACAGAGAAGGGCGAAAGACTGGCTTTAATCACCCGTTTCGATTCAGGTAAAAGTTTTTTACTCAAGCTGAGCCAGCAAACCTATATCGAAACGGACCTCGCATTGAACGTGACAGAGAAGTCGAAACCGACAAGTGTCAAGGGTATTCAAAATTCAGATGACGCTGAAAAGCCAAGCCCTGCTACGGGGCATCAAATCTCTGCTATGGATTTTGTCGAAGACCGTTTTGCAGAAGAACCGACAAGCCTTGAAACCTTCGCTTTGCCGGATGTGTACCTTGCCAGTCAGCTTTGCAAAGTTGTGGAGAAGCGCGCGATTTTTGCCGATGGTCGAACGGAAGTGACAAAAATCTTTCGCGCCGAAAATTTATCCAGACTGGCGATCAGGACGGAGAGGGAAACCTCTTTATCAACACAGCGCCTCAAGGTTGTGACCGAGTGGCGGGATATAAAACCTGACGCCGCGCCGGATGATTTTGTCGTTCCCGTCAATTTCAAAAAAGTTCAAAGCTTTTCTGCACGCTAGAAAAATTGGCTAGTGATGAAGAGGTAAAGCTGATCGAGGAAAGGTTAAACAATCCTTTGCTTAGCTCCGTCCGTGCTACGTCTACGAATTTCCTCTCCTCTCGAGCCTTACGGGTCACCCTACTAAAACTAACAAGGCAGCG
>JANMSG010000685.1:0-3840 GCA_031389065.1 Acidobacteriota bacterium
GGGTGAAGGACCGACGATAAAATGAAAGCCTGGAGCGAACCTTTAACAACCGTAAAACTTGAGACAGGTGTAGGCGAAATTGTTGTCAACGTTGAAACCAGAGACGGCAAAGCAGGCTTTACGAAAATGACGCAACCGTTGCCGGTTGTGAAATCAAGCTGGACAGATATTGAGCGACTCGCAAAAGCGCTTGCGCTAGAACCGTCAGACATTGAATCAACAAATCTGCCTGTAGAATTGTTGTTCAATGGTATTCCTGTTTTGATGGTGCCGGTTGCTTCTCTGAAAGCTGTAGAGAAAATTAAAGTGGATGTAGGCGCGCTCGAAGCCATCAGCTTTGAGGCTGGCGCAAAAACGGTGATGGCGTTCACGATGGAAACGCTAGCGCCAAAGAGCACAGCGCATTGCAGAGTCTTCGCGCCTGTAGCAGGAGTCATTGAAGACGCAGCGACAGGCTCAGCCAACGGGCCCTTAGGGTTTTATCTGGTTACGCACAAACTTGTTGAAGCGCAGGCGATAACCAGGATTGTCAGCGAGCAAGGGGTTGAAATGCGCAGACCCAGCATACTCAACATTGAAATAGATGTTGACACTTCAACAAACGAAGTCACAGGGGTTCGCGTCGGCGGAGGCGTTGTCATCTCCGGACGCGGCGAACTTTTTATTTCGTAGCCCGGAAATCATAAGCGCCTTGAAACAGGCTACAGCAGCCACTTTCAGGGTTTGTAACAATCATCAGCAATTTTATGAGGTGATAAAAAAATGACAGATAACAGCATACGATTAAAGACCGGTTTAGCAGAGATGCTCAAAGGCGGAGTCATCATGGATGTGACGAACGCAGAACAGGCAAAGATTGCCGAAGACGCGGGAGCGGTTGCCGTGATGGCTCTGGAGCGCGTCCCGTCTGACATTCGCAAAGAAGGCGGCGTTGCGCGTATGGCGTCGCCGAAAATAGTCCGAGAGATCATGCAAACCGTCACCATCCCTGTGATGGCTAAAGTTCGCATAGGGCATTTCGCAGAGGCACAGATACTGGAAGCGCTCGGTGTTGATTTCATAGACGAAAGTGAAGTGCTCACTCCTGCCGACGAAGCTCATCACGTTGACAAACATCAATTCAAAGTCCCATTCGTTTGCGGGGCGCGCAACCTGGGAGAAGCGCTACGCAGAATCGGCGAAGGCGCGGCAATGATTCGCACCAAAGGTGAAGCGGGTTCAGGCAACATCGTTGAAGCCGTGCGTCACCTGAGACAAATCATGTTCGATATTAAAAAGCTGACCATACTGGGCGAAGAAGAGTTGATGGCAGAGGCGAAAAATTTAGGCGCGCCATACGAGTTGGTACGCCTGGTTGCGAGAGAGGGAAAACTCCCTGTACCGAATTTTGCCGCCGGAGGAATCGCCACACCTGCCGATGCTTCGTTGTGTATGCAGTTGGGCGCGGAATCGGTTTTCGTTGGCTCAGGCATCTTCAAATCGTCAGACCCGGCGACGCGCGCCCGCGCCATCGTCAAAGCGACAACCCATTTCAAGGACCCGAAAATCGTGCTGGAAGCGAGCGAAGAACTAGGCGAAGCCATGCGCGGACTCGATGTCGCAAAATTACCTGAAAGCGAACTGCTGCAAACTCGCGGGTGGTGATGCGATGGTGAAAAAATATCCCCTACTTTGGCAGGTTATTTAGTCTGCAATTTTACGCAAGATGGTAAGCGATGAGCGAGATTGATTTCACAATACGGTGCGCTGGTGAAGCTGATGTGGAAACGGCGCACCAGATGATTGAAGCGCTGGGCTATGCAAACATTAAGTTTGATGATTTCAAGAGAGCTTTTTCGGAAGTCTTGAATCATCAAGATTCGATTGTCTTCCTGGCTGAAGCAACCGAAGGTCAGGGGCTTGGTTTGATGACAGTTTCGCGCAGACCACAACTACGACTCGCGGGTATTTTGCTGAGTATTGATGAGCTTATTGTGATGGAAGATGCGAGAGGGCTTGGCGTAGGGTTCGCGTTGTTGAATGAAGCGAAATATCTTGCGGCAAAGATGGGAGCGCGAAGACTGGAGTTGCACACCAATCGCGGACGGGAGAGCTATCGCCGTCAGTTCTATGTCAAGAATGGATTTACAGAGATTAACTCTGCGGTGATGCGAATAGAAAAAGAATTTCAAAAGAGTTTTGGTGAATCACCCTCCGATCACGAGTCTCCTTCGAGCGCCAAACGGAAACGAAGCATATGAGCATAGCATCCGTACAAATAGGCATTCTGGCAATTCAAGGCGATTTCGCGGCGCACTCGCGTATGCTCAAGCGTCTGGGGGTTGAAGCAATTGAGGTGCGCTATGGTAATCAACTTGAAAGTGTTGACGGGTTAATTATTCCGGGCGGGGAAAGTACAACCATGCTCAAGTTTTTAACATTCGAAAATTTGTTTGAGCCGATTCGACAATTTGCTCGTGAAGGAAAGCCGGTCTTCGGAACTTGTGCGGGAGCAATTTTGATAGCCCGTGAGGTGTTAAATCCGCCACAACCTTCGCTTGCTCTGCTTGATTTAACCATTGAGCGCAACGCGTATGGGCGCCAGTTTGATAGTCACATTTCACAGGCGGAAACGAAACTCGAAGGCGGCGCGATGGAGGCTATTTTCATACGCGCGCCGCGAATTAAATCTTTTGGCGCAGAGGTTGAGGTTTTGGCTACCGTAGAGGCAGAACCTGTGTTTGTGCGCCAAGGCAATATTTTTGCTGCGACGTTTCATCCTGAACTCACCAATGACGAACGCGCACATCGTTTATTTATCAATCAAGTGGAAGCGTGCAAGTCTCCATCATCCATTCTTGAGGCAAAAAAAATCCAGCCTGGCACATCCTTCAGACTCTTTTCCAAACAAGGGGAGATGTGAATGGCAAGGTCGTTAAGCTTTCAGAAAGTTAGCACCTGGTAGGTTGACGTTAAGAAAAATTTGATCAACCTTTCCATCTGATGCTCAAAATATTGCATGACAATAAGCACTTTCGCCTCTCACACTCACACCTTGGAACTTAAACTTCTTTAGGTTCATATGTATGCCCACAGGCGTGAGCTGATGCGAACGCTTCACGTCCGAAGGATTCACTCTGAACTTTTGCATTACCTCAATAAACTGAGGTTCCAAGGGACTCAAAACATAGCAATACCCCATTTACGATAAACTCAATATTGATAAAAAATATTGTATTGCATTCTTGATTAACTCCGATACAATCAACTTAGTTTGTGCGTGAGCAAACAAATCCTGTTGTCTTTGAATGATGGCAACTCTTTCCGTCGCTGTAGCAGTGATGGATATTTTAGAGAGATAATCAATTCATCCGCTATCCCCCGGGTGAGATTTATCATCGGCAAACAAGCACTATGATAGTAAGTCGCATTAGGCATCTTTCCTGCGTTGGGGAAGAAACGATATTCACAAATCTAAATTGAAGTGTGCTCCCAGTCGACAGGAGTTTGAAAGCCTGTGGGAATACAATTTTTCAAGCTGTTTCCTCCTGTTTATTCAAGCGAGGTGCTATGAACGATAAACAGACAAAGACCCTGTCATCTTGGGATGGACTCTCTTTGCCTGCGCTCATCGTTATCACCTTTTTAGGGATTTGCACACTCGTAGGATGGCATTTACATGTGCCTGCACTCATTCGGATTTTTCCGGGCACCGTTCCCATGCAATATAATACAGCCATTTGCCTGGTTTTGCTGGGACTGAGTGGAGGAGCCTTTATCGCCAGGCGAGGTCATTGGTTCCTCCCCGCAATAGGCGGGACAGGTGCCGCTCTGATTGGCGCACTGGTTGTTTTCGAGTCG
>JANMSG010000687.1:0-14780 GCA_031389065.1 Acidobacteriota bacterium
TCATATCCGGCATAATCGCCCCACCGAATTTTTGCCCGTGCAGATTCACGCCCCACGTGTAGTTCACGTCATAACCCTTCTGCGTCAGTGCCTTCATCAGCCGCACATTCTGGAAAAACCAGTCGCGCTTCTCGTCGTAAACACCGTTGCGGATGCCGCGATTATCGTTGCGCCCGTCACACAAAAAGACTCGGATCGGCTTCTTCTCGCTTGCCAGCACACGTTCGGGATAGACATGCCCGCCCCGTAGATTGACAAAGCTTCCCACGTTGCTCAACACTTTTCGGAAATGGTTGGGACGCTCCCAGGCGACCGTAAAAGCTGCGATCGCGCCCGAACTCGAGCCGCCAATTCCATGCTGCTCTGGATCCTTTGAAATGTTGTACTCCTTGTACAGAACCGGAAGCAGTTCTTCGGTAATCACTCGCGCATACTTATCATCGAGCGTGTTGTATTCGGTGGGGCGGTTAGTGGTTCTATCGCCCCATTCCTGCGGCGTGGGCTCGGGCTGCTCGGGTGTGCGGCCAGGATTGATGAACACGCCGATCATCACCGGAATTTCGCGCCGGTAGATCAGATTGTCCATCACGTTTTGTGCCCGAATATCCCCGTTCTCGTCTTTGAAGGCCTGCCCGTCCTGAAAAACCATCAGAGCAGCCGGAACAGCCGGATCGTATTGCGCCGGCACGTACACCCAATACGTGTGCTGCGTGCCAGCATAGACCTGGCTGGGTAGCGTGTGCGGCCCGCGGATCTCGCCCTTCGGGACGCCTTCCTGAGGCAACGAGTCGGGACCCAGCCGGTACTGAGAATTCGGGTTCGGGCCTGGCGGCATCGGCTGCTGACCACCGCCTCTACCTGCTTGCTGCCCTGGGCTTGGTTGTTGCGGGGCGGGAACCTGTGCGAGAGCCATCGCCGCCGCCGCAAACAGTAAACCGATGACGTATGTTGCCGCTTTTCTCATTCGAAAACTCCTCTGGCTTGAAATTTACCGTAACCACTCACTCAATAATGCGCCCGCCGCCCCCCGAATTCAGAGCGCCGAACTGACTGCCAGATTGAGATGGCAGTGTCTGCTATAGTGAGTCTAGTTGATCTGTAGATAGAGTAGGCAGTTGGCATTTCCATACACCACACAGGCTTTCTACCCTCTGTTTCCTGCTACTTCCCACAAATTACCTGGGAAAACTATATCTATTTTTCCGGTTCACTTTCAGATTAAAGCGGCAGCATCATACGTCTACTCAGAGGAATTTTCAATGGCAAGCATATTCCGCAGGATATTAAATCATCACTTCTGACAGCTTAGCCTCAAAGGCATTGCCACCTATAGGGAGTCTAGTTGATTTGTGGATTGAGTAGGCAGTCGGCAGTAGGCAGTAGGCAGTAGGCAGTAGGCAGTAAGCAGTTCATGTATTATGAATAGGTCATCATCCGAAAGCAGGTGATTTGAGAGGAAGAAAGTAGTCGGCAGTTCTTGAATTTCACATCCTTACTGCCTACTGCTTACTGCTTACTGCCGACTATCCACAAATCACGCGGAGCGCGGTAAATTAAGCGCTCTTGTTTGTTGCCTGGAAAATTCAGACCGAGCAGCGCAATATAGCTGTCTTCACGGAGTCTACCTTTTCGAGAATTTAAGCATGATTTTACATCGTGATCCTTGATAGTCCTCTATAATCACTCGTATTAATTATGAGTAGAGAAACAATAAAAATTACACAAGAAGTTGAGCAGATCGAAGACCCGAACGACACAGAAAAGGTCTTCTATCGAATCAAGCTTTCGTCTAAACCTTCTCGCGATTTTCTTGCAAGGGTCTATGATATCTGGAATAATCACGCACTCAATCGGAGTATGGATCATAAGAAATTGTTTTCTGACTATGCGGGAAATCTCCTTATCCATACGGATGTGACAGAGGATGTGGACGACGCTGTGGCTCTGCTGCAAGATGCTGTGGTCTCTGTTAATAGTCGGAATTATTGAGTGATTACTCTACCCCTCCCGTACCTCCGATGATGTATCGTAAAATAGCTGCTAATTTTTTAAAAGGAGCAAGTAGATGCTAAAAGAATACGCCCGAAAAGCCTGGGAGTTGGAGCAGGAAAAGCGCAAACAGTCCGACCAAAAAAAGAGGAAGAGAAAAGCAAAGAAAATCGAGGAAGAAATCTACGATCTGCTTCCGAAGGATGCGCAGGACTGTAATTTTGAACGGAATCTAGAAGATTCTGATTATGGCGCGGTCGTCAGCCTGACCGAAGAGGGCGAGACCTTGCGCTTCACTTTTGACAACCAGGATGACTTGGCGATTATTGGCAAGTGTTCGGCCTGCCAGCAGGATGCCATCAGCAAACCCGTCACCAGCGTGGCAGAACTGGGAAAAATGATCGAAGCTTTTGAGGCCGGTGCGTCTCACAACTGTGCAATCAAGAGCCAGTAAGAGTTCCGCGTCAATCGAAAAACTTTATCAGTAAACAGCGAGTCGTTTCGTACTTTTCACCACATCTGTTCAAAATCTTCATCAAGACAGACAAGCATTTTTGTGAATGGTTTTCACTATTATTAGACAATTCAGACAGCAGCCCGTCGCAATTTACTGAGAACAACTCCGATTACATTGAAATGGCACACTCGGTAGGCCTGGTTTTACAGGCGTTCCTGGATTTGTAACCACAATTATTCCCGGTAATATCGGACACACGCCTTTACAAATGATTTTGGTAAATTTACCTGGGTTTACAGAATCAGGCTTTCGAAATTTAACATTGGTAAGAGTCATATTCCCTACCCGAACGGTAGCGCCAGCCGCAAGATTTTGTCCACCTATAAAAAATCTAAAAGAACCGTTGGAGATACGCTCAAGTCTGCATTCGTTTACTAAAGGCACATCAGGAGCTGGAGGCGCGTCATCTTGCTCGGTGGTAGATGTAGAATCTTCTTGCACACTCAATGCCGTTGAGCAACTTGTATTGCATTGAAACGCCGCGCTCGGTCCTTCATTGATGTTGGTGACAACGAGCGCTCCGGGCAATTCATTACATACACGCCCTTTTGCAATAATGGTGCGGAAAAAGGCAGGATTGCTAATATCTCCATCCTTGAACTTCAATTTTTTAGGCGTCATACCACGGACTGTCACCGTCGCTCCTGCCTTAAAATTTGAGCCTGAGATTATTAAACTGACCACGCCCGTTTCGCTACGCTCCACCCGGCAACTGGTGATGAGTGCAACAACGGGTATCGGTTGGTCAATGGGTGGCGCAATCTTAGTGCAGGTGAAGGTGGCTTGAATGCCTTGCTCATTGCCGATAGGGCAGCCGACAGGCGCGCCTTGCGGAAGCGAAGTTAAGTTTCGGCTCGTTCCAGTGGGACCATTGGCGTAAATCAAGAAAGTTTTTCCGGCGTTTGTCGCGCCGAATTCAAAGAAAGCGTCTATTAAATTTTCGTTCAAAATCACAAATCGCGTGGTTTGAATGACGTTGCTCGGATTGTCTTTTTCAACCGCAAAAACGGATGTCACATTCGGCTTTCCATCCGGCAAGAGAAAACACGAACCCGGCACTTGAAGATTCTGCCCGATGGCGCAATCGCCTCCCGAAGGCACCGCTGAAAGAATAACCGGAGCGCGAATCCCAAGTTCAATAGGGCAAGTCGCTTTTAAGGTGTACTCGCCAAAAATATTGTCATCACCCGCGCCAACCTGTTGAATCAATGTAAGGCTGGCGATTCCTCCACAACAAGCAAGCGGGAAAGCCGTTCCAGGCAATTGAGGGGACAAGGCCGGAAGAATCGCGTGAATTAAATTGCCATTAACGACGCGCACATTTTTGAGCGGAATTTGCAATTCAGGGATGCCATCGCCGTTGGTGTCGCAAGTGATGAAGCCGGCGTTTGCAGCAAAGCCACACCCAAGTATATACAGAGGCACGTCGCAAAGCGCGTTGATTATGCCCTTGGTATTGCCGGGCTGCACAGCCGGTTGATTTGGCGCAACCGTTATTGTGCCAGCCGGAATCGCGAACAAAGATTGCTGGGAACTTAGGCGCTTACCGGAGCGCTTGGCAGCCTTCAACCACACATCTGCTTCGAGATTTATCGGTGACTGAATGGGTGCGATGGTTATGCCGGGCGGCGGCAAAATCCTTGCGGCGCTTCGTTCCTGATTTGTAGAAGACCTAGGTAACGCATCGCCCGCGAAGGTATTTACAGACAAAATTATCAGCACAATCAAGAGAGTAATTTCACATTTTATTTTCATAACAACTTCTTTCGATCTATCCGGTGCGTGTACGCTTGGCTACAATATGCCACAAGTTATGGAGTTGAAGTAATATTGAAATGACAAATTTAAAGCTGAATCAAGAATCAAAGGACAAATCGAGTATTCGAATGAATCAGGAAACCATCAATCACTCAGGCGATACGGGGGTTCTTTCTGAGTCTTTATGGCTCAAACTTCGCGAACAGATTGAACTGACCGAGCGACTGTTAAAACTTCTCCCTGCTGACAAACTGGAATGGCAACCTTTGCCTGAAACGTTTCGCGTCGGTGATTTGCTGGGACATTTGCTGGAATGTCTGGCAGGATTTTGCGCCGCGCTTTATGTTCTGCGCCCTGATGAATTGTCTCATTTTGCCGCCCTGCGCGAGTTGAGAGTGAATCATTTTTGCCCGGTTGATGAAGTGTGCAATCGCATCAGTGATTATCAAAATCACCTTGAAGAAGGCTTCGCTTTGTTGACCGACGATGACCTGGCGCGAAAACTCCCAACGCTCTTTGTGAAAGAAGGCGAAGCCGCGATGACCATTCTCTTAGGCAATCTCGAACACTTCATCAATCATAAATACCAGCTTTTCTTTTACCTGAAATTGCTCGGTGTGCGCGTGGAAACTCCCGACCTCTATCACTTCAATAGTGAATAGTGAATAGTGAACAGTGAATAGTGTGTGGTGCTGGGAGGGTCTCAGGTTTTCGTGATTTACTATTCCAATAAACTCAGAATGACAAACTTTCTCGCCACTATTCACTATTCACTATTCACTATTCACTGTTCCCTGATGTCTGACAACTGCCTGAAGAAGCAAGTACGCTCGCCCGTATGGCAAGCGGGACCTCGCGGTTCAATTTTGATGAGCAAAGCATCGCCATCGCAATCAATGGCAACAGAGACCACGCGCTGCGAATTGCCGGAAGTCGCGCCTTTGTGCCATAACTCACAACGCGAGCGACTCCAAAACCAGGTCTCAAGACTTTCAAAAGTCTTCGCAAGAGACTCTGCATTCATATAAGCCATCATTAATACTTCGCCAGTCTCTGCGTCTTGAACAATCGCCGGCACCAGACCGCGCTCATCGAATTTGATATTGTGTAAAATCATTTCCTTCATATTTTTGCCCTTACCCTAGCAACTTTATTGACCTGTAAAAAGATGTAAAAATCTTCGCTACGGAGTCAAACCCTTCCTTCTATACTTTCAACATCACTTATTAAATCGTAATATTATCGTCTGCAAACGAAGCGTTGAATATTAAAAGGGGTTAAGCGCATTTACAAAGATGTTTTGTACGTTTGCAATTTCACAACCTAAAGTGATCACAACCTGATTCTTTACTCATCAAGGAGAGTTGAAAAGATGAAATACCTACGTTTAGTTTTTGTATTGTTGTTTTGCGTCGTTTCAGCGGCACACGCCCAAGATAAGAAACCAGTAGTTCAAGCCTTCGGTGGCGCAACGCCCGACGAGCGAGGTTCAACCCGAGTGCTTTATTGGCACACAGAAAAAAATGTGCCAATCGGACAACTGGCTATAGATTTCGGTCGCCCGGTCTGGAAAAAAGAGTACGAAAATCAAGCCGCCTTCGACGGCTTTACCAAAGGCAAAGTTTGGAGATTGGGCAAAGATTTCTGGACCACGCTCGACACCGGTCTGCCTTTGAAAATCGCCGGCAAAGAAGTTCCGCCGGGTTCCTACTATTTAGGTTTGCATCGTTCCGATGATGGAGCGACCTGGAGCATTGCATTTGTTGATCCTGTGAAAGCTCGTAAGGCGATGCTCGATGCCTTTATGATGGATAAAGCTACTATTGAATTCAAAGTCCCTGTGAGCGTAGAGAAAGCCGCTGCCTCTGCGGATAAACTGACGGTTTTGCTGACCGCCGGAAAAGAGAACATCAAAGAAGTGATGTTGAGAATTTCCTGGGGAACTCTGCAACTGAGCGTTCCCATTCAAGTAGGCGTTTCGATGTAAAAGAGTTCTGTCGCCAAGTTGAAAAGGCTCAAAACTGCGCGAAAAATTCTTCGTGCAGTTTTGAGCCTTTATCTTTTTGTGACGAAAAGATTTCGATTAGCGCATAGGCAAACCGCGCGAACGCAAATAATCTTTCGCTTGACCGATGGTAAATTCGCCGAAGTGAAAAATTGAAGCGGCTAAAACAGCCGACGCTTTCCCTTCGTTCAAAGCCTCTTTCAAATGCTCAAGTGTTCCCGCCCCACCCGAAGCAATCACCGGAATCGAAACCGCTTCGGCAACGGCGCGAGTCAATTCTATATCGTAACCATCGCGGGTTCCGTCCGCGTCCATACTTGTGAGCAGGATTTCGCCTGCGCCTAAGGCTTCGGCTTTGCATGCCCACTCAATCACATCAAGCCCCGCAGCCGTGCGCCCGCCATGCGTATAAACCTGCCACTGTAGCAATTGCGGATTGTCGCTTTGCTGCGACTCCCCCCCTCCCTCACTCCCTACCTCCCCTTCTCTCAAGCGCCGTCGCGCGTCAATGGCAACGACTACGGCTTGCGAGCCAAACGACTTTGCACCTTCGGTAATGATTGACGGGTTTTGAATTGCTGCGGTGTTGAGTGATATTTTATCCGCGCCGGACGAAATAATCTCGCGCATATCTTCAACTGTGCGAATGCCGCCGCCAACCGTGAAAGGGATGAAGACCGAATCGGCGACGCGGCGAACCATATCTCGCACAATCTCGCGGCTGTCGGAGGAAGCGGTGATGTCCAGGAAGACAAGTTCATCTGCGCCTTCGCGATCATAGCGACGCGCCTGTTCAACAGGGTCGCCCGCGTCAATTAAATCAACGAAGCGTATGCCTTTTACGACACGCCCGTGATCAACATCAAGACAAGGAATTATTCTTTTCGCCAACATAATTCAATAGTGAACAGTGAATAGTGAATAGTGAATAGTGAAAAATACGGATGTTACTTGCCAGATATTAGAAGCAGAAAAAATAATGTCTCACACTCGATTTCTAACACTTGGTCTCATCACTATTCACTATTCACTGTTCACTATTCACTGCTCTTAGAGCCTCTTTCAGGGTAAAGCGATTTTCATAGAGGGCTTTGCCAATGATCACCGAATCAACGCCGTCGTTTTCAACTTCAAGCAAATTCGCGATGTCTACAAGCGATGCCACGCCGCCGGAAGCGGTGACTTTAGCGCCCGAAGCTTCGGCGACCTCTCTGGTTAATTCGACATTCACGCCTTGCAGTTTTCCATCGCGCGTGATGTCTGTATAGATGATTCGCTCGACACCAGAAGCGACCATCTGTTTTGCAAGTTCAAGCGCGTCAATCTGGGTCGCTTGCGTCCAGCCTCGCGTAGCGACTTCTCTGCCGCGAGCGTCTATGCCAATGACGATTGCATCGCCGAATCGCTTGACGGCTGCTGCCACAACATCGGGTTGTTCGACGGCTAGCGTGCCGATGATGACAAAACGCGCTTTGATGTTTTCAAGCAAATTTTCAATATCTGCAAGAGAGCGAACACCGCCGCCGACTTCAACAGGAACACTGATTTCTTGCGTGATTTGCTGAATGATTTTTTGATTCTCGGAAGCCGCGCCTAAAAATGCTCCATCCAAATCAACAATATGAATCAATGTCGCGCCGTCTTGCTGGTAACTTCGCGCCACCTCAACGGGATCGCGGTCATAAACTTTAGCGCTGTCTTCGCGCCCTTCTACAAGCCGCACGCAACGCCCGTTTTTCAAATCTATCGCAGGTATAATTTGCATAATGTTGAAAAGAAAAATTTCATTTAACAAGCTACCGATTTTGAATTAGCTTTGCATTGTTGCGTATCCAATCTTCCAGATGGCTTTTTGTGAAATCGCCATTCTCTAACGCACGAATAATAAATTCAAATGCTTCGTCTTCATCAAGTTTTACAGAATAGCCATTCGCCATCAAAAAAACCACTGGCGCGGTTACAGCGATTCTTTTATTGCCATCGAGAAACGGATGATTTTTGCCTAACGATTCCATCAGTGCTGCGGCTTCTTCTATTACCTCACTGTAGTAGCCGCTTTGATACCTGCCCACAGCGGATTCGAGCAAAGACTTGTCTCTTATGCCATACAAACCTCCGAATTGTTCAATCAATTCTTTGTGAATGGCAATAATGTGTTCATTGTTGAGGTAGCGTGTGGTCATTCTGCAAGACGGCGCAACAAGGTTTTATGATGATCAGTAAACTGTTTGGTTAATTCCATAACCTCTTGATTAGAAATATCAGGTGAAGGGATGATCTGCTTTGCCGAAGACTGATAAAAATTTTCCGGCAAAGCGGCGAAGTTCGCAAGCAAGCGCAAACCGGCGTCCTGACTCTTTTCCGGGTGAAATTGCACGCCACACAAAGAACCTTTCGCGCAAATCGTCGGGTAGCGTATCCCGTATTCGGTCTTTGCCAGCACATCCCCTTCATCATCTGCTTCGATGCGATATGAATGCACGAAATAAAAATAAGTCCCTTCGCTCAAGCCTTCAAGCAAAGGGTGGGATTGCAATTCTTCGATTTGATTCCAACCAATCTGCGGAACGCGCAAAGCGTTTTCAGGGAAGCGCACAACGCGCCCACGCATCAAACCTAAGCCCTTATGAATGCCGAACTCGTGCCCTTCATCGAACATCAACTGCAAGCCTACGCAAAGCCCCAGCAGCGGTTTGTTTTTTTCAGCCGCCTCTAAAACGCATTCCTCAAGCCCCGAAGCGCGCAAACTCCGCGCACATTCGCCGAAGGCACCGACGCCGGGCAGCACGAGCTTTTCCGCATCGCGTATCGCGCTCGCATCATTCGTGACAATCGCCTTTGCGCCGACCGCTTCCAAAGCCTTTTCGACGCTGCGCAAATTTCCGACTCCATAATTTACTATCGCTATCATAATTAGGTGTCAGGTGTTAGGTGCCAGGTGCCAGGTGCCAGGTGCCAGGAGAAGTTTAGAAACTAACACCTAGCACCTGACACCTGGCACCTGATCAAAGACTTCCTTTGGTTGAAAGCACGCCTGTAATTCTTTCTGAAAAGCGCGTCGCCTCCGAAAGGCTGCGGGCAGCTGATTTGAAGACTGCCTCAATAATGTGATGCTGATTCGCGCCGTAAAAAACTTCGATATGCAAATTGCATTTTACTTCGCCGGCGAAGGAACGCCAGAAATGTTCGACCATCTCAACTGCCAAATCGCTTATGCGTTCGCGGGTATTTTGCACTCTGTAAACGATGAAGGCGCGACCGCTCAAGTCAACGACGCTGCGCGCCAGCGTTTCATCCATAGGCACATACGCCGCGCCAAATCGCACGATACCTTGCTTATCGCCCAACGCTTCGGCGAAGGCTTGACCGAGCGTGATGCCTATGTCTTCGATGGAATGATGATCGTCTATGTGCAGGTCGCCCGCACAAGTCACCTGCAAATCGAACAATCCATGTTTTGCAAACAGGTCGAGCATGTGGTCTAAAAAACCTATGCCGGTTGCGATCTTCGCTTGTCCGCTGCCATCGAGATTGAGGCGGACAAAGACATTCGTCTCTTTCGTCGCGCGATTTTTTTCTGCGATTCTAGACATTCATCTTACCTTTAAGACTGGTTGATCAGGGTGCGCAGGATTGGGAATGACGCGCTGATTCGTGCAATCAACCAGCAAGTCTAATTTTTCTAATACAGTTTGACCTATCAATACTTCATCACCCAAAACATAAGCTTCTTCAACTGTGTGGCGACCATTGATATTTATGCGGAAAGGCTCCGTCACACCCACAACATCTTTTCGCCCGTCAGCATATGAAGCAACACGCTCCTCTACGATTTCCAAGCCAAGTTGATTCACGACGTAAACGGGTAACACAGTTGGCACGGCTCCTGTATCAATTACTGCGTCGGCTTCGTAACTTTGCACTTGTTCAAGTTTAAGCTTACCGCGACGAACGAGAGCTTCATCCGCTGCATTCGTAAGTTTTGCCTTTACTCTTACTTCGCCCATAATTTAGGCCTCCTTTTTTCCATTGAGCCCTCTTCCACTTCATTCTACATCTTTCTAGCGTTCAAAATCGTTTGAAGCGCGGCTATCAGCTTGTTGTTTTCTTCAGGCGACCCAACAGAAATTCTCACGTAATCCGAAAGCATAGGGTATTTGCTCACGTCACGCACGAGTATATCGCGTAAGAGTAGTTCATCGAAAATTTCTTTCGGTTTTAAAGGCGTTTTTGCCAACATAAAATTCGCGTGTGACGGCACAACTTCTACGCCTTCGATGGTTTGCAATTCATTGAATAAACGCTCACGTTCGCTGATGATTTTATCAACCGTCGGTTGAATCAATTCGTACTTTTCGCAAGCGACCTCGGCAGCCGTCGCCGAAAATACGTTCAAGTTGTAAGGCAGAGTCGCTTTGTGAACTTCGCGAGTAATTTCCGGCGACGAGAGAAAATATCCGACGCGCAATCCCGCCATCGCCATCGCTTTTGAAAACGTCCGCAAGACGATCAAATTCGGCAACTCGTTTAGCAGAGGCACCACTGTCTTGCCCGAAAATTCCTGATAGGCTTCGTCAACGACAATGATGCCGTTGAAATTTTGCGCAAGGTAAAGTAAATCTTTTTCATCCACACGCGAACCTGTGGGGTTATTTGGCGAGCAAAGAATCATCACATCTGCCTGTTGCGATTTTTTTTCGATTGCATCAATATCGAATTGCAATTTATCAGTCAACGGAACACTGATTACTTCGCCGCCCATCACTGTGACGATTTGCCGATAGAGAGTAAACGTTGGCTCGCAAATCAACACACGCGCTCCCTGCCCTACCGTGACCATTAACGTCGCCTGTATTAATTCATTCGAGCCGTTCCCCGCAAGCGTACCTTCGGCTTTCCATCCTGCGTGTTTTGCCAGACTTTCTAAAAGCTCAGCCGGAACGAAATCGGGGTAACGCGACCAGGCACGATTCGCAAGTCTGCGCTCAACCTCTTGTTTAATTTCTTCAGGCATATCGAACGGATTTTCGTTTTGATTGATCTTGATGCTCGCTCGATAAGGCAAAAGCGTGTACGCGTTGATTGCCCTCACCGCTTCTTTAATTTTCGTCAAAGCAACTGTCGTCCCTTGTCCGCTGTCCCTTGTCACTTGTTCATTACCTTTTGTTGGTTGTCCGGCATCTATTCCTGCTGGTTGCGAAACATCAGTTGCTTCCTCAACTGCCTGACTTCCCTGCTCCGCGTCTCCCTTTCTCTTCTGCACGATCTCTAGGCGTTGCAACACTGCACGCTTGTGCGCCGTCAAACCTTCCGCATCCGCCATCGCAGCAATTGCTTCGGCGTTCTTCTCCATAGCCTCTTGCGTGTAGTGAATGATTGATTGGCGTTTCATAAAATCATAAACGCCGAGCGGCGATGAAAAACGCGCCGTACCTGCCGTAGGCAGAACGTGATTCGGTCCGGCGAAATAGTCGCCTACAGGTTCGGCAGACCAATTGCCAAAGAAAATGGCTCCGGCGTTTTCAATCATCTCGGCTGCGTGTTCATTGTCTACGGTCATCAATTCCAGATGTTCGGGCGCGAGTTGATTCACAAGTTTGCAACCGTCTTCGATTGATTCGACAACGAAGATCGCGCCGTAGTTTTTGATTGATGCAGCGGCAATCTCGCGGCGTTCAAGCGATACTAGTTGTTCTTCAACTTCACGCGCCACTTCGTGAGCAAAATCGAGGCTCGTGGTTATACAGATAGACGAAGCGGCTTCGTCGTGTTCGGCTTGCGCCAACAAATCGGCGGCAACAAATTTGGCATTTGCGGTTTCGTCCGCAAAGACTACGACTTCGCTAGGTCCGGCGATTGAATCGATGCCGACTGCCCCGTAAACCAGTTTCTTGGCAATCGCAACATAGATATTGCCTGGACCGACAATTTTATCAACGCGGGGAATGGTCTCTGTGCCGAAAGCTAAAGCAGCGATGGCTTGCGCTCCGCCTATGCGATAAATTTCCGTGATGCCGAGTTCTGCAAGCACTGCGGCGATGGTCGGGTTTTGTTCCAGCGTGTTTGGTGGCGTTGTCACAACGATGCGCCCGACACCTGCGACTTGAGCGGGTACGGCATTCATCACTATCGAAGAAGGATAGGCGGCGCGACCTCCGGGAACGTAAAGCCCTGCTGCCGAAACTGGCAGGATTCTTTGACCAAGCCTTGCGCCTTCTGCGGTTGTAATATGCCAGTCTTGCTCTTTTTGATGCGCGTGAAATGTTTTGACGTTTTCAATCGCCTGCCGAAAAGCATCCATCGTGCGCGAGTCTGCTTTTGCTGCGGCATCATTAATAAAATCCGCATCCACGCGAATCGAAGAGAGGGAGAGTTCTACGCCGTCAAATTTTTCGGTGTAGTGAATGAGCGCTTCGTCGCCGCCTGCGCGAACGCCTTCAACAATTTCTGTGACGCGAGCAACGAGTTCGGGATTCATTTGCAGAGCGCGCGAACGGATACGTTCAAGC
This sequence comes from Acidobacteriota bacterium, assembly GCA_031389065.1. Classification (GTDB taxonomy): domain Bacteria; phylum Acidobacteriota; class Blastocatellia; order UBA7656; family UBA7656; genus JACQDB01. Next base: position 12,779 of record JANMSG010000687.1, read on the forward strand.
GCGGAATTCTTAATATTGGCTTTGTACGTTACGATTTCCATGAGATTAGAAAGTATCACAAGGGATGGTTAATCTAACATTTCTACAACTTTACCACCTTGAATAAAGAAACGCTTGGTTCCACCACTTGCATTTAGTGTTCCGGCATGGACATGGTATATCTCTCCTTCAACCAGGGGCGGTGCTTCGCCTTGTTCAGGATATTTTTGCACATAACCTCTGGGAATTTTGTTATAGGTAATGGGGCTGAAATTTTCAATGGCTTCGCCTTCCAAATATCCATTTTCAGGCACAATCACCCAGTAGGCAGAAGCATCCCATCCTACAATTTCTCGCTGTTTTTTCGGACCTATGACCCGCAATGATCCCAATTTTCCACTACCGGACATCTTGAACTGGGGTGGGTTGTTTCCTTCTACTGCTAAATTCATATGGCGCTCCCCCCTCAAAAACGAAAAGCCGAGAATTAAAAGCGCAACGATTGCCAACGCACTAAAAAATATTAAAATGTCTTTCGCATTGTCGCGCATAATTTTTTCTTTAATTCGACAGTCGGGAATTTATTAAATGTGGATTTACGATTCGCAGCTATGATTATTCAATGCTTGACGAAGCGTTGCCACCAGATCGGCTACAGCAGAGCGTTTCAGGTGATAGCTGGCGCGGTTGACTTTTATTTTCAAATGTCTCTTTCTTTCTTGTACTATCATCATAGGTCAGCATACAGAGGAGAAGCGGTGTCTTGCAATGAGCATTGAATTTATCCCGGATTTCACACGACTAATTCAAACCTATCTGCACCGCACGGTTTGATAGCACAGTTCAACAAGGAGGGTATTTTTTAGTAGATGACTTTATCGGGCAAGCCAAGGCATTCACTAAAGTTTAAAGAGCTATTCCTTCCCACCGGTAACCTCCAGCGTGAGGCTCGCCATCGGATCTATGATCGCCAACTTCAATACATTGATGGCATTGCACTCTGCACGGCGCACAATCAATTTCCCATCATCTTTTCAAGAATCGGTTGAGCGATGGAGACCTGACAACGGCTGCACTCAGGAAGCTGGGTTTTGTGAGTCCGCAATGATGGATTGATGATGAATTGCAGGGTAGGAGTCATAAAGCGAGCTTACTTCTCTATAGGGTAGCAGGTCTGGGGAATGCGTCAACGGAGGATGCTGGTTACCATAAAAGGGCTTATCCGACTCATTAATGACTTGACAAGGAACCAGAGCCCATAAATAAGCAAAGGAAGGAGTCCGAGTAATATTTATTTTTTCTAAAAGTGTTTGTCCGCTGGTAAGCGGCAGCAGTCTGGATTAATCTTAGAAACTTCAATTTTAGGATTTTACCGGAGGTTGCTTAATGATCAATTCAGCACCGGGCATAATAATAACTCGCCCAAGGGTTCTCTGTGTTCGACGGGTTTCACCCTATCGCCTTTCGGTTGGTGACGAGGCCGTGGTCGAATTTAGTTCCGGCTTGCTGCGCTTCCTTAACCTTAAGATAAGTGAATTGGCAAAACTGGGGGAGGAGATCGCTCCTGAGTGGGTGATTCCAGTAGGGGCTGCACTTACGGCTGCTGAGTCCACTATTGCCCCTCTGGGGCTCAAACAGTTGAATAGCTGGCCCTTGGCTTTTTGCTCAGCAGAATGGTCCCGTACCTGTACGGATGACGAGTCACTTCTCGCCATCAGTCGGATTGAGGCACTCGGTCGTACCTCGGTCACTCAATTCTACGAGGTGAGGAGCAAAGAGAAAAAAGACCTGGTCGTGAGTGGAAAAATTATCTCTGTTTCTGTCGCGGCGCAGGGACCAACCCCTCTCATCCAGACTTTTTTCCTGCCAAATGAGAGCACAGCCCCAACCAGCGATAGAGAAGAAAACGGATTCTCAGTAAATGAGAGGCAACCAACAACCTACCACCGGTCAGCCTTCTCAACCGCAGCCGAGTATCTCTTGCCCGCGCCCCTCACCCAAGCACTCCACAACCTGCACTGGC
>JANMSG010000728.1:0-5817 GCA_031389065.1 Acidobacteriota bacterium
CCATATCAATTTGTTTGATGACACATTAGTAAAGCCTTGTGTTGATCAAGTTCTTCTGCCGCAAGAATTTTACTTACTACTCTTCTTACCACTGGTAAATGGCACGATACTGCCACCAGCAGAGTCTGCCGCAGCCCCCGCGCGCTTGATGATTCCGAGAATCTCTTCTTCGCGCATAATCAGCAGTTCTTCACCGTCAATCTTGATTTCCGAACTGCTGTATTTGCCGAATAAGACGCGGTCGCCAACCTTAACATCCAAGGCTTGGCGGGATCCGTCTTTCTTATATTTGCCTTCACCCACGGCAAGCACTTCGCCCTCCTGCGGTTTCTCTTTGGCAGAGTCAGGGATAATGATGCCGCCGCGAACCTGCTCGCTTTCCTCAATGCGCTTAACGATTACGCGATCATGTAGAGGTTGTATATTGGTCTTCATAATTTATTCTAATCTCCTTTGTGGTTACTGCTATTTAGCAGCAATCGCCTTTCTGGATAGTCCCTTTGCAAACCCCTGTATTATTCATTTTTTCCATTTGTGAAACCTGTTTCTTTGGGAAACAGCAGATGCAAAACAGAGGTAAGCGTTACCGGGTAACTTCCGATAGTTGTAAAGATTTGCAGGTATCAACTTAATGAATAAGTCTAAGCATACACCAATTCGATCTATACTTACTGTTCATTATTGTACAAGTGCTGAAATAAATTTTCGCTGGAGAAGTGCGGTGAGTGATCAGGAGAGGTTTTCAATAAAATCTACATTGTGAACTTCGTTCTCTTGCTTTGGGGAAATTCCACTTTGAACATCAAGCCGCGCATTTTTCGTCATGGTCAACAACTCGCCTATGGTTTGGGAAATCATGTAAATGCCCATCGGTTTGCTCAGGTACTGTTGCGCCCCAGCCGCCAGTCCGGCTTCGATGTCGGAGGAGAAGGCTAAACTTGAGTAAAAGATAATTGGAGTAACCGGATCATAGGCGCGGATTTGGCGGCACAGATCCAGACCACTGCCATCCTCGAATTTACTGTCCAGGATATATAAATCGAAATGCTCACGATTGACCAGGCTCAATCCGTCGGCTATCGAATTTGCGGTACTCACCGCGTAGCCAGCATTTTCCAGCATCAAGACGAGCACCTCACGAGAATCATCATGATCTTCGACGTAGAGAATGCGTCTGGGCGTTGCTCCTTTAGAACCTATTGTTTTCATCCTATCCCCCTACAGTGATACGGTTTTCATTAATTATTTTTAGAGTTGTTCGCTTGTAGAAAAATTTTCTACAAAAGTTATATTGGTAACAATTGACTTTCAAAATCAACAACCTGAACGAGATCAAGTCCCTGTTGCCTGAGAATTCATTTAGAGGTGTATAGCGTAGCTCAACTCGAAATGGATTTCTGTTCAATATTGAACATGCTTAAAAATATATTTTCGCTAGACAGGGAGTGTGTAGTGCAGGCTAGGCGATTGATGCCAGGTAGGTAGTAAGTTTCTTTTCTTTGATAATCAGGTAATGCTCTGTGCTTGTCTCTATCAATCCAAGATTACGAAAGCGTTGCATAAACATACTGATCCGAGGCCTAGTCGTGCCCACCATTGATGCCAATTCTTCGTGTGAAATCCGCAGTTCTATGCGTATACTACGCGGATCTTTCTTACCGAGTTTCCTGGCTAGTTGCAACAAAGTTTTGCCAAGCCGCTGTTCACTATCAACGGTTACCAGGTTGGCGATGACTACCTGTTGATCCGCAATGCGCACGGCGAGGTATTTGACGAAGCCTATCAGTAAAGAGTCTCTGGATAAACGTTCAAGGAATTTATCACAGGGAATTCGTTTCAGATTGGTGTCTTCCATTGCCATCGCGGTTTCCTGCCGACCGGTTAATCCGGACAGGCACAACTCACCGAAAACATCTCCTTCAGAGTGAATGGCAAGGGTACATTCTTTCCCTTCGGACGAGTTCATCACCAACTTAACCTCTCCGCTTTCGATGAAGTAAACCATCTCAACTTCATCGCCAACCATATACACATTTTTGTGTTTGGCAATTTTGATAGAGTGGGAATTTCTCGTCTCATTTAATAACGAGTCCCGCATCTGCGCTTTGAATAAATTGGTATCAGGGTTATTTTCGATCAAGACTTCTTTCCTTTGGACAAGTATTAAAAAATAATTCTGCAATCCCGCTTATAGTTTACTCTTAATATAAAATTTGGATTGTTCAATATTAGACCATTCGTAATATATTTCTATGATCCCCATTGGCAGAAATCCAGTAGGTGTGGATGAAGTTGAGAGTCTTGACTAAGCCAAAAGTGACCTACGAAACCATCTCCAGTTGTGGTGAGAAGAAACTGAAACCAGTCTCTTACTTGCTTCAACTAAGTATGTTGGAACTTCTCATGAAAAGTTTTCTGCAATATTCAACATTATGATTTCTATTATTCACAATCTATCATGATAGGAACCGCTCTCATTTTCAAGTAAAGAAAGGGTAAAATCAGTAGCCATTAACTATCGGGCAAGGTTAACTCTTCTATTATCCTTTTCACCGAAGCATCATCAACTACTTTATCCTTCATTGCTTGCGCATTTTCCTGACTTGTTCTTGCCAGTATATTTTCCACTTCTTTCCGATATTTTCGATTTACGATTTGAATATCTACGCCCAGGCACTCTACGATTGAGGCAAGTTCTTCACTGGGACAATCAATTACCAATTCCTTGCTCTTCACCCAGATCTGTCTGGGATTCTGCATGATCCTATAAGTCCACTCTTGAATGAGAAGTTCGTTCCAGCGTTGGGGCGGCGCCGAAGAAAGTGAAAAAGAGAATATGCGTGTATAAGATTTACTCCCCACTTTGACTTGCATTGGGTCAGGCTTGCCAATGACTTTAATGTCCTCAAACTCTTCATTCATTATTTTAACTCCGCAAGAACCTACGATTTTTCCAGATCAAGGATAACACAGAGCGCAGGTAGTCCCTTGCTGCAACCCATTCAACAAGTTTTTGCCTGACCAATGATTGCGGAATGCCTATACAAATTATCGGCATTGTTCAATATTGAACGGATATTTATTTTTGAAAGGTATATCATTTAATCGGAGTCGGATTAATATTCCGGCGCATCCATTACGGAGAAGGTAGGGGGAATGCGCAAACGTAGAGAAAAATTATGCCTTATACAATTGTTCTTACACTTTTGGTTCTATGGGTATTGGGTATCACCAATCATATCGGCGGTGGGTTGATTCATTTGTTGCTTGTTGTAGCAGCGGTGGTGTTAATCATCAATCTGTTCCGTGGTCACCAGAGAGTGCTCTAACCTTACTATCCAAACACCTCAGCGTAGAGAGCGTCATCCGCAGTACTCCCAACCCACGTTGAATGCGTCTCGATGTTTCCATCCGTTAAAAACGACGATGCTGCGAGCAGATTGACGGAACGAAATCCGATAAAATGCCAACGAGACATAGCGGAAATCAGGCAATCTTCATCAGCCAAAGGGGTTTAGTATTGATGGCTGAAAGACTTGAAAGGTAGATAAAAATGGATCCATTAACAATTATGCGGCGAGCCGACGGCAAGCTCTTTACGGTAAAGGTAAAAGGACAGGAACATCTTGCCCTTTGGCCAAGTCTGGAAAGCGCTCTGCGATACAAGAAGCACAATCCTCAGTTACTCATTTTTGTCGCTTCTTCGGTGGGAAGCCCTTTTGGTCAAAAGAGCCTTATTCCCTTGCGGAAAGAGAATATGGGATTATTCTTATTGATTGATGCTGGGGGGGCTCATCTAAGCGATGGTCGAAAGATAAGTTGGGAAGAACTTGAAACCAGTATTCCTCCCTCGTCATCCGACTGGGCATATCAGCTTAAACCGCCTACCGCAAACATCACTGATGCGAAGGCGACAGATTCGATGCCAGGGATGAATCGGTTGGATAATGATAGTGAGACACCTATTTTGTGATCAAAAGGCAAGAAGCGGTGGAAGGGCAAATGGTCTGATTTGCCATAAAGGTTCATTGCAGTTCATCTGCAAGGCAATGTTGAAATGAATTCCACCACCTTCTTACAGAATCTATATGGCGCTGTGGAGATATTTGCCGTAGGCTTATTTTGAGTTGGAAAGAACATGAGGAAAAACATTGGTCAACTTCGCGTCATCCCCAGCAATCCTGCTCTGCCAATCAAAATGAGATCCGGCAACCCCAGGAAAAGTTATTTCTGGGGACTCTTGGCTACGATATTGAGAAGATGGCAAAAAAAGTTCCGGCATCCGTATTTGAGTGCGCTTGAACCAACGGTAACGGAGATCAGGAACCTGGAAGCGCGGGTAAGAAAAGAACTCTACCCATAAGCAGTCCTAAATTAGACGATGGTCTGTACTCGGACAGAGGAAGGGTTTAAATGATGATGACTCTTGGAAATAAGGTTTTTTATCCCTATCAGGGGCTTTGCATTATTGGTCCCGTTGTCAAGAAAGTTATGAATGGGAAGGCGGTCCGCTTTTACCAATTGGCTGTGATGGACGATGGCGGCGACTTGTTCGTCCCTATAGATAAAATCGCATCCGTTGGTATTCGACCATTACTAAAAGAGTCTGAGATTGCGAAGCTGCTGAATCAGTTAAAGTTAAAACCGGCGACTCCAGCAGGTATTCACTATAGTCAGCGCGCCCGCGACAATGCAAAACTCATCGCCTCAGGGTCGGCTTTTGACCTCGTTGAGGTTGTTTCGTCGCTGACCGAATTTAGGGATATGCGGGCACTATCGTTTGGCCAGAAACAGACTCTCGATAGAGCGAAGAGGCTGTTGATTAGCGAATTCTCTGAAGTAATGGGAAAGACGGAGGAAGCGGTAGAAAAACAGATCGATCAAGCTCTCAATGCTCGAAAAAAGAAATGAAAAGAATCTGCTATTTATTAAAGACTGGTAAGGAACCTTCTTGATGGATAGAGAGAGATAGAGTGGCAAGACGTAAGGTTACGGCTGTCAATCCGACGATGCCAAGTCGGCAGGTGTCAAAAGATTTCGCGCAAGGCTTAATATGATGCATCATTTCTACTATACTCTTTGGGTGTATTCTTATTGTTTCCTTGCGACTCTCATCATTATGGCGCTTGTTAACTGTTTTTGGGTAGGTGAATACCGCGTAATACCCCATAGAAGACACGCCTGTATCGTTATCTGAATATTATAGAAAGGAAGAAGAAATGAAATCATCAAAACTACTGGAGGAGCATCCTTGGACACGCCCCTGGTGGCAATATTCTGAAGGGAACGGTGCCACTCTTTTTTACATCATTCTAATTCACGTACTCGCAATCATCGGATTGATATTATATCCTTTACCAAATTGGCGCGTCTTGGTACCTGCACTAATCATTACCTTCATCGGCGGCATTGGAACCTCTGTGTGTTATCACAGATGTCTGGCTCACCGCGCTTTGCGATTGAACCCGGTCGTCGAAAACATACTCATTTTTTTTACTCTATTCAACGCCTCTGGCGAACCCATGACCTGGGTGGCAAATCATCGCCAACATCACGCAAAAGCCGATACGGCCGAAGATGTATCAAGCCCGCGTCACGGAGGATTTTGGTGGGCGCATATCAAATGGGTATATCAATGGTCAGGCTCTGAAGTGCGCCGCTGGTGTCCGGATTTGGATAAGCCAAAGTACAGGGCATGGAGACGCTTGCAAATTCCCATCATCGCATTTTCCCTACTGTCCGGGCTGGTTTTCGGATGGGAGGCGTTCTTTTGGATTGGCGCCATCCGCTTGGTTTATGCGCTCCACTTCCAGATGT